>OMJF01000111.1 GCA_900299285.1 Anabaena sp. 54
ATCAAGGTGTAACAAATCTGATATCAGCCGCACCAAAAAACTTAAATCGCTTCGTGTTTGTTTCTTCCTGTGGAATTTTGCGTAAACGTCAATTTCCGTTTAATATTCTCAATCTTTTTGGTGTACTTGATGCTAAAGAAAAAGCAGAAAAAGCAATCATTAATTCAGGAATACCTTATACTATCATTCGTCCTGGACGTTTAATTGATGGACCCTATACATCCTATGATCTCAATACTTTACTCAAGGCTACAACCGCAGGTAAATTAAACGTTGTTTTCAAAACAGGGGATATAATTACAGGTGATTCTAGTCGTATTGATGTAGCCGCAGCTTGTGTAGAAAGTTTATTTCATCAAAGTGCTGTTAACAAAGTTTTTGAAATAGTAAATCAAGGAAATAGACCGGATATAATTGATTGGGAAAAACTATTTTCAGAATTATAAATGTGCAAATTTTCAATAATTAGGTAAGCATAATGACCTGAAAATGGGCGCAACCTATCAATCTACAAGATTGGCGATCGCCAATCTTCCCCTAACCTATTTTATCCCACAGCAGATGCAGTAGGAAATTTTATTGTATTCAACATCAAAGGTAATTCTTATCGTTTAATTGTTACAGCATTTTTCGTTGTAATAAAGTACAGTTTGTCCGGGCAAGATGCCCACCCCACAAGAGTTTCATGATTATGATTTGTACCTCATAAAAACGAAATTTGCTGTAGTATTGATTATACAATCCAAACAGTTTACTACAAATATTTTTTAACCCATGGTGAGTATGATAAAGAAAAATGGAAAAATGATCCTTTCTTTTAACAGGAGTTAACCATGACTATTTCCTTAGATAAAACCACCTACAGTCAATTATTAGTAGAATATCAACCCAAAGTCATCACCACCGAAGCAGAATATGATCAAGCATTAGAAACTGTGGAAAAATTAATGGCTGATCAACAGCGTACACCCGAACAAACTGCTATCCTACAATTGTTAGTCACTCTCATTGAAGAATTTGAAACTAAACACTACCCTGTTGAACCATCATCTCCCCATGCAATGTTAGAACATTTAATGGATGCTAGGGGAATTAAACAATCTGATTTAGTAGGAGTTATTGGTTCTAAAGGTGTAGTTTCTGAGGTTGTGAATAGGAAAAGAGCAATTAGTAAAGCTCAAGCAAAAACTTTAGGAGAATTTTTTAATGTTTCTCCGGCATTGTTTATTTAATAGTAAAACCTGCTATTAGGTTTGTAAGCTAAAACATGAGAACCAGGCTCATCAATCAAAACAAATACAGTTGCAATTCTTTTTTTGAGATCCTGAGATGCTTTTTTATATGGATAATTATCTAGAGTATCTTTACCACCGCAAAATTCAGTGGGGATATGCCTACGACATTTGATTTCTCTGTCTTATTTCTCTCGGTTAGTCTGCCGATAAAAAATTAAACTTGAGAGTGTAACAAAACATCAGCAAAAACCTTTGTGGTTACACCCTCAAATCGCCCAAAACTATAAAAATACTAGAACAATTTTAAAGAATCCAATCTTCCTAAAACAGTCATATCTTCAGCATCTAATTCTACAGGAATCCCACTGCGAATTAATTCCGAAAAATTCTCATTAGGAACCATAATTGTTAATGCGTAAAGACGATTTTTACCAGTATTTCTAATCAAATGAGTCCCTGTAGGTGGAACTAACAAACTATCTCCAGCCCTGATATTTACCTTTTTACCATCACAAATTACAATTCCTTCTCCTTTGAGAATAAAAAACATTTCTACAGCCCATTCATGACGGTTTGGTGGTGTTTTTCCACCCACGTCAAAAATTTCCACACAACAAGTTAAAGAAGTATTGGCACTGGTGGAATCAAAGATAATTGCTAATCGGTTAGAGTCATGGGGACTAATACGATATGCTTGATAATCTTGAGGTGATTTGATGACTGGAATTACACAACGAGTAGTGTACATATTCTTAATTGGTAATTGGTAATGGGTATTTTATACCCAGTTGAATTAATTATTAATTGCAGTCAAAATTGCCGAAGAATCAGTGACAAAACCGAAACATTGTTGCACATTATATAAAGTTGCTAACCAACAATATTCCGGTGAAGTTGTTGCAGCACAATCTTTAACTAAAATACAGTCATATCCTAAAAAATTGGCATCAGACAAAGTTGATAAAACACATTGATCAGCATTTACTCCAGCAAAGAATATTGTAGTTATACCCAAATTCCGTAAAATACTATCTAAAGGAGTATCCCAAAATCCACTCATGCGATATTTATCAACCTGGATATCTTCTGGTCGTTGTTCCAATTCGGCCACCACCGCAGCAGACCAACTTCCCTTTGTCAGTACCTTAGCACCGTTGCTGGGTAAAGCATCACCTAATCCCACACCCTCCCCCGTGGGGTTGTATACGTGCAGTAACCCGGTGCTGATATTCAATAAATCGGGACGATTTCCCCAATTTAACCAAATTACAGGTACACCAGCAGCCCGAATTTGTGGTAATAATTGTTGCAGAGGTGCAATCGGTTTCCGGGCAGGGGTGACATCTACACCAATGTGTGCTAACCAACCATCAGGATGACAAAAATCGTTCTGCATATCAATAACAATGATAGCAGCCTTGGACAAATCCCAGCGTAGAGTTTTAGTTTCTGTTGCTAAAATAGCTGGTTGCGGGGTCTTTTGGGGACGGGTAATATCTGCAAATGTTTGATTTACTTCCCAAGCATTTGCTAGAACGCCTAATTTCCGAAGGGGTAGATTCATCAATGCCAGTTCTTATCGTTGTTTAATTTATAGCTTGAACTCATGTTAAACTATCAATTACTTAATTAAGATTAAGAAATTATGAACTTTACAATTAAGAATACTTTAATTAGCGTTACAAATAGTTACAAAATAACAGATATAGAGGTTGTAAATGGTAAAATTGCCGCTATTGCCTCTAATTTAAATATCATTATGATCACCAACTAATACCATGAGATTAACGTTAAGCAGTAAAGTAGAAATTGTATTTTAAATTTAAACTTTAAAATGCCATTGAAAATTATCTGAACTAGATGATCTCAAATTAAGTTATTCTGAAGTTTGTCCGCATTTTGTCCACAAAAAATATTAAAATACCGAATATGGAGCGTGTTATTTCTGCCCTGGGAATCTGCATTTTTATTGCCATATCCTATGCCCTTTCTGTTAACCGTAATGCTGTGCGTTGGCGGACTGTTGCTTGGGGGTTAGGATTAGAATTTGTTTTAGCTTTAGTAATTCTGAAAACTCCTTGGGGTTTGAATTTATTTAGATCTTTAGGAAATATGGTTGATAATTTTTTAGCCTTTTCTGATGTTGGGGCAAAATTTGTCTTTGGTGAAAATTTCAAAGATCATTTTTTTGCTTTTCAAATTCTGCCAACAATCATCTTTTTCTCATCATTTATTAGTGTTCTTTACCACTATGGTATTTTGCAAAGAGTTGTCAACATTTTAGCATGGGTGATGATGAAAACCATGAAAACATCGGGTTCTGAATCTTTGTCTTGTGCGGGAAATATTTTTTTAGGACCCACAGAAGCGGCACTTATGGTCAAGCCTTATGTAGCAAGTATGACTCAATCTGAACTACACGCAGTTATGACTGGTGGTTTTGCTACTATTGCTGCTGGGGTACTAGGTGCTTATTTATCTTTTGGCATTCCCCCAGAACATTTAATTGCAGCTTTTTTTATGACTTCTCCTGTTTCTCTGATAGTATCAAAAATTATGTATCCAGAAACAGAAGTTTCGGACACTACTGGAAAAGTTAATATAGATATCAAAAGTAATTATGTTAATGTAATTGACGCAGCCACTTCTGGGGCAATAGAAGGGGTGAAATTAGCCGTTAATGTAGGTGTAATCATCATTGCTTTTTTAAGTTTATTGGCCGCTGTTAATGCCTGTTTTGCTTGGGTGGGAACTGTGTTAGGATATCCCCAATTATCTCTAGAAGGGATATTATCTTTGATCATGTTTCCCGTAGCCTGGTTAATGGGTATACCTTGGGCTGACTGTGGACAAGTTGGGGTATTATTAGGCAAAAAGACGATTTTAAATGAATTTATCGCCTATTTAGATTTAGGGGAAATGATCAAAAAAGAAACCATTTCTCAAAGATCAATAATTATTAGCACCTATGCTTTATGTAACTTCGCTAATATTGGTTCTATAGGAATTACTATTGGTGGGATGACAGGAATAGCGCCAAACCGTCAAAAAGACTTAGCCAGAATGGGTTTAAAAACCATGTTTGGCGGATTATTGGCGGGTTTTATCACTGCTGGAATTGCAGGAATCTTGATTTAATCAAAGCAGCATTTTCTAATTTGAAACTAGGTTAATTTTGTACATTAAACAAGCGACGATATCTTTCAATAGTTATCCGTTCAAATGAGTTCATAATCTAACTCTTGCCAATGGTGATGAATAAATAGTATCTTATCATTTAACTAGTTTTTGCACGCTTTAATTTACCATAAAAATGCCCATGATTACCACAACAAAACACCTAATAATATCCTTTATCTCCCTTGCTGCTATCCTCACAAGTCAATCTGTATCAGCTACAATTACTGTACCCCTCCGCAGCAAAAAAGGAATGGTAGTTTCTGCAAATTCCTTAGCCAGTGAAGCTGGACTTTTAATGTTAAAAAAAGGCGGAAATGCGGTAGATGCAGCAGTAGCTACAACCTTCGCTATTTCAGTAGTTGAACCTTTTTCTGCTGGTATTGGTGGCGGTGGTTTCTTGCTTTTTCATTCTCAAAAAACCGGGGAAATTAAAGCTTTAGATTTTCGAGAACGCGCACCCATTAAAGCTACTAAAAATATGTATTTAGATGCTGAAGGAAAAGTGCGAACTGGAGCGAGTATTACTGGTTATTTAGCAGTAGCAACACCGGGGACTGTAGCGGGTATGTATGAAGTTCATCGTCGTTATGGTAAGTTACCTTGGCGAGAAGTTATGAAACCTGGAATTGCACTGGCTAAAAATGGTTTTATAATTAGTGATAGGGTTGCTTGGCGTTCTTCAGCAGCTTATGAAATCCGTAAACAAGCAATACTAAAAAACCCCGCAGCTAAAAAAATATTCACTCGTCATGGTGAATATTATCAACCAGGAGAAAAATTAATTCAAACTGATTTAGCTAAAACTTTAGAAGCAATTTCTGAAAATTCCCAAAGTTTCTATAGGGGAAAAATTGCTGAAACAATAGCTTCAGACATGAAGAAAAATGGCGGTTTAATTACTATTGAAGATCTAAAACAATATCAAGCAATCTGGCGCAATCCTGTATGTGGTAACTTTCGTAAAAGTAAAATCTGTTCTATGCCACCACCATCATCTGGCGGAGTTCACTTATTACAAATGTTAAATATGATCGCTGACACAGACTTAAAGTCTTGGGGATGGCATCACCCCGATGCTATACATTTAATCATAGAAATAATGAAAATTGCCTATAGCGATCGCGCCGAATATTTAGGTGATCCTGATTTTGTAAAAGTCCCCATTTCCCAACTTATTAGTCCAGCTTATGCCCAAAAACGTCGCCAAGAAATTAACATGAAAATGGCAACATCCTCAACAGAAATTAAACCTGGACTCAAAACTTCAAAATTTCATGAATCCACAGAAACCAGTCATTTAAATGTAGTGGACGCAGACAGAAACGCCGTCAGTTTAACCTTCACAATTAACTTAGGTTTTGGTGCGGGAATTGTCACACCAGGAACAGGAATAGTTTTAAATAATGAAATGGATGATTTTGCAGTAGCACCAGGAGTACCAAACGCCTTTGGTTTAGTAGGTAAGGAAGCTAATAGCATAGCACCCAAAAAAACGCCTCTTTCTAGTATGACACCCACTATTATCACCGAAAATAATCGCTTGCGCATGGCTGTCGGTGCGCCAGGTGGTAGTACAATTATCACCCAAGTATTGCAAATAATTTTGAATGTTTTAGAATATAAAATCGATGTTGGTGCGGCAGTTTCTGTCCCCCGCATACATCACCAATGGCTACCAGATGAATTGCGAGTGGAAGCATGGGGTTTAGATGTGTTAACTAGGGAAGACTTACAACAACGGGGACATAAAATCAGGGAACCTGCACCTTGGGGTAATGCAAATGCCATCACAGTTACAGAAGATGATACCCTAGAAGCAGCGGCCGATCCTCGCGGTGATGGTTCTCCAAGAGGCTATTAATTCTCTTTTTGACCATAACCTAATTGCCAATTTTTTACTTCTTTGAGATCATTGATTTTACCTGTGAGAATAAACTTAATTGCAGTGCGTGTTTGTAAATATGCTTTTACTAAATAATGTCCCGGTTCAGCGTTAATTCTAGCTATAGTTTGACTACGATTTGCTACAACTCCGCAGAAGGTTTGATTGACTGGTAAATTAACTCTAATTAAAGGATCATGTGAATAATTATTTGGTAGCATAAACACAGCATATACATGATGTTGACCTAACCATGGACGAACTACAATTTTCTCAGGATGAATATAATATTTTGTACTTTCGCTAATCATAAATCCCCCATTTTCACAAGGAAAATTTGGTAATTTATGCCAAAATTTCACCAATCTAATCATGAAAAATATCATTCCCAATAAAGCCAAAGTAAACAGTAAATAAGAGATTTGACGTTTTCGCATTGCTAATATTAACAACTAGATTTTTTACTGATGCTTTTTATTGTACTCAATTATTTTTAATCATGGTGTAGGATTGATAACGATATTTGCATCTCTTTGATTTTCGGAAATATCTAATCAAGTAAATATACCTTTATTCATTTTGAATTGCAGATAATTTATGGTAAATTGTGGCTGGTTTTTAAATAATATCCTCACAATGATTTGAGACTAAATGTAGTTTAAATTACTAAACAAGTATGTAATAACTAGGCAATAACTATTTAAGATGTAATTATTTGTACTTATAGACTGAAAGGGATTAACCCAGAAAATTTCTTGTCATTAAATTCCCATTAAATTCAAAAAGTATGTTATAGTGTTAAAAACATAAGCAAGGGCGCGTGGCTCAGTGGATAGAGCAACAGGTTCCGGTCCTGTGGGTCGGGGGTTCAAGTCCCTCCGCGCTCATTTTAAACTCTATTGAGTTTTAAGTTTGGTTTCACACAACTTTTCATGGTTTATGATGTCTTATTCCACTCAAACCCATAATAACTCCAATATTTGGGCAGTTACTACTGATTTAACTATTCTCCGTCATCAGCTACTAGATTTATTTTGTCAGCTTGCTTATCAAGAGGGTGATTTTGTTCTCTCTTCTGGACAACGTAGTTCTTACTATATTAATGGGAAACAAGTAACACTTCATCCCCAGGGCGCTTTAGCCATGGCGAGACTATTGTTACATATCTTACCTGAAGATACTCAGGCTGTAGCTGGTTTAACTTTAGGGGCTGATCCTATTGTATCAGCAGTGAGTGTGGTTTCTGTCTATGAAAATAGACCGATACCAGCTTTAATCATTCGTAAGGAAGCCAAAGGGCATGGTACAATGGCTTACATTGAAGGTCCGAGTTTACCCCAGGGTGCGAAAGTCGTAGTTTTGGAAGATGTGGTAACAACTGGACAATCTGCACTCAAAGCCGTGGAGAGATTACAGGCAGCAGGTTATACTGTAAATAGTGTAATTTCACTGATAGATAGGTTGCAAGGTGGTGGGGCGTTATATGAGTCTGCTGGGTTGCAATTTCAGGCTTTATTTACGATTCAGGATCTTCAAGAACGCTATCGAGAAATTAGATCTCTGATAGAGTGAGCAATATTGGTAACATGGTGTGGTGGGTGACGCTGTTGTTAACCCACCTCGGAAATTCTGGAAATCAGCTTCATAATCTCCTGATAATATTGTATATTTCCTAACTGGGAATAAAGATCAGCGGATTTGCGAAAATCCGTAATGGCGTTTAACTGATTCCCCAGTTGTCTATGTATATCCGCTCTGACTAAATAGGCTAGGGGATAACGTGGTTGTAATTGTATTGCTTGGTTTAAATCTGTTAATGCTGCTTTTAACTTTCCTATAAGCAAGTAGCTACGACCTCGATTAAACCAGTCTTGAGCTAAATTAGGGTTAATACTGATTGCTTGAGTATAATCAGAGATTGCTTTTTTATAGTCATTCAGAGCATAACGGGCATTAGCGCGATCGCTATAAAATACAGCGCATTGAGGATCTAATCGTAAAGCTTCAGTGAAATCACTAATTGCACCAGTAAAATCTTTTACTGTATAACGAATATTTCCTCTGTGATAATAGGCGGCTAAAAAGTCAGAATCTATTGCTAATGCTTGGTTATAGTCTTTAATTGCTGCTTGTATATTACCTAACAAATTTTGAGCATCACCTCGTTTGCAATATGCTGGAGCAAATTCTGGGGTGATTGATATTGATTGAGTATAATCTGCAATAGCACCGACAAAATCCTGCATAGCTTCCCGTACCGTTCCCCGTCCATAGTAAGCTGTAGCTAAAAGGGGATTAATTTGTAATGATTGATTATAGTCAGTAATTGCATTTTCATAATTTCCTAATTGGTGATGTGCATTAGCTCGAAAAGTATATACTATATCTAAATCAGGATTAATTTGTAATGCTTGATTATAATCGCTAATTGCTTGGTAATAATCTCCTAAATTGCTATAAACTAAACCCCGTTGATAGTAAACTTGAATATCATCAGGAACTATTGTTAATGCTTGATTAAAATCCTTAATTGCTTGATGATAATTTTGGAGATGAGCATAAATTAAACCACGATTGTAGTAAGCTGTAGCGAAATTAGGATTAATTTCTAGAGAACGATTATAATCATTAATAGCATTTTGGTATTTTTGCAAAGCATAATAACTATTACCACGATTATGGTAAGCTTCTGCGAAATTAGGATTGATATTTATAGCTTGGTTATAATCAGCGATCGCTTTTGCATAATCACCTAAAATATGAAAGATATTACCACGATTAATATACGCCATAGAAAAATTAGCAGATAATTCTAAAGCTGCATCAAAACTAGCAATTGCTTGTTGATAATTGCCACTACGATAATGATCTAAACCCTGTTGATGTAAAGTATTAATAATATTTTGATTCATAAATAAAGAGAGAATATGGATTACATTTAATATTTTATTGGAGGAAGTCCGTTATTTAATTCGCGGAAATAGAGATGATTAGTTCTCGATTTTCCACTCCCCAAAACAATGATCGCACCCTCCACATCCCCAAAAGCGAACTGATAAGTCAGCGCTTACGCTATCGCATTATTCATTATTTCCGGTTTTAATTCACCAGTAATTAAATTGCGATCGCCTAATCTTACAGTTTCTTTAGATAAAAGCCAACCTGGTTCTAAATGGAATCATTGTAATAGTTATGGTATAGCCGCAAAATTCCATTGTGCAGTTCGTACTCCTGACGGACTGATACTCTAGACTTTCTATACTTATATTTTAAGCTACTTTGCTCTTACCCAGTAGTCAAACATAAGTACATTTATTCTATAAATTGTATCTAAATTGAGTGATCGCGTTCCGTCCACCAGAGGCGATCGCCCACTCTGCACACCCTAGAGTCATCAAATACTTAGAATACCTAACAATTAGTTGCAAACAAATTTAGTCAACCATATTTTTCTCAAAAAGTACTTGCTTTTTCATGAGAGTTATGAGATTATACTATTAATCTATAGTAAATCAGTCGAGATACAGTAGTTTTATCCGCAACCCACCACTAACGCTAATGCCTATAGCTATGGCTAAGGAGTTGAAAAAGCCTTCCCAGCAAACATGAGGTAGTCAGATTGATATGACAACTGCCAGACCAGAAAATTTTTATCATCCTGTATTCATTTAGTAAAAAAATATTACTTGGACTCTAATATGGGCAAACAACAAAAACAAATAAGACTAGGTGCATTTTTACCCGGAGCAGGCCAGCACGTAGCAGCTTGGCGACACCCCCAAGCAAGGAGTAATGGCGCTCTCAATTTTGAGCATTATAAGCAGATAGCCCAAACAGCCGAGCGTGGTAAATTCGACGCATTTTTTCTGGCTGACGGTTTAGCCTTACAACATCGTCCTGGTGCAGAAGGTCGTACAGCCTTTGGAGGTGACTTTGAACCTGTCACCCTATTTTCAGCTTTATCTGCCGTAACAGAGCGTATTGGTTTTATCGCCACCGCCTCTACTACCTATGAAGATCCGTATATTCTCGCACGCAAATTTGCTTCCTTAGACCATATTTCTGGAGGAAGAGCAGGATGGAACGTAGTCACAACTGGTAGTAGTGAGGCGGCTGGTAATTTCGGTCTTGAAGCCCATCCTATTCATGCAGAAAGGTATATTCGCGCCCATGAATTTATTGATGTAGTCAAAGGTTTGTGGGATAGTTGGGAAGATGATGCTTTTGTTCGTGATCAAGAAACAGCTTTTTACTACGACCCCAATAAAATACATCAACTTAACCATAAAGGCAGATTTTTCTCCGTGCGCGGACCATTAAACATTGCCCGTCCGCCCCAAGGTTATCCGGTAATTGTGCAAGCTGGTTCTTCTCAAGATGGTAAAGAACTAGCTGGTAGAACTGCCGAAGTTATATTTACTGCCCAACAAACCCTAGAAGATGCTCAAGCCTTCTATACAGATGTTAAAAGTAGATTAGCAAAATATGGACGCACCCCGGAGCAACTCAAGGTTATGCCGGGTGTTTTTCCCGTCGTGGGACTAACAGAAGGAGACGCAAAAGCCAAATATCAAGAACTGCAAGATCTAATACATCCTCAAGTGGGTTTAGCTTTATTGCAAGGACTTATAGGTACGGATCTTTCTACCTATCCCCTTGATGGACCATTGCCAGATTTACCAGAAACTAATGATAACAAAAGTCGCCAAGCATTATTAATTGATATTGCTCGCAGACATAATTTTACCATTAGAGAACTTTATCAATGGATTGCGGGAGCGCGTGGTCACTGGACAATTATCGGCACACCAGTACAGATTGCAGATCAACTAGAAGAATGGTTTCTCAATGATGCTGCTGATGGTTTTAACATTATGCCTCCCTATCTTCCTGGTGGACTGGATGATTTTGTTGATTTAGTAATTCCTGAACTACAACGGCGGGGTTTATTCCGCACTGAGTATGAAGGAACGACTCTGCGGGAAAATCTCGGTTTATCTCGTCCAGTTAATCAATTTCAAAAGGTATTAGCAGCAGTTTAAATAATTGGATTTCGCGCCAAGTCGCAAAGAAGCAAAGGCGCAAAGTTTAAGTCTATTTACAGTTACACCAGAAAAAATATATGAGTGCAAAACGTAAGTTTCGGTTAGGTGCATTTATTCAAGCCACTGGACATCATATTTCTGCTTGGCGACACCCTAATACACAAATAGATGCAGGTTTGAATTTTGAGCATTATAAAGAAATTACTCAAACTGCGGAACGTGGGTTATTTGATGCGGTTTTTCTAGCAGATAGTCCAGGAATTTGGGGTGGTTCTCCTGAAACTCAAAGTCGCAATGGTAAAATTGCCCATTTTGAGCCTGTGACTTTGTTTGCTGCTTTATCTTCCGTTACTAAAAACATCGGTTTTATTTCCACTGCTTCCACTACTTACGAAGATCCGTACACCTTAGCACGGAAATTTGCATCTTTAGACCATTTGAGTCACGGACGTGCAGGGTGGAATGTTGTTACCACAGGTAATGAGAATGCGGCGGCTAATTTTGGACTGGAAGATCATCCAGAACACGGCCAACGTTATGAAAGGGCTCAAGAATTTGTGGAAGTGGTACAAGGATTGTGGGATAGTTGGGAAGATGATGCTTTTATTCGTGATAGAGAATCAGGTATTTATTTTGATGCTAACAAACTGCATACGCTGAACCATAAAGGCAAATACTTTTCTGTCAGAGGCCCTTTAAATGTAGGTCGTCCTCCCCAAGGTTATCCGGTAATTGTACAAGCTGGAGCTTCTGAACCAGGTAGAGATTTAGCTGCCCGTACTGCTGAGGTAATATTTACTGCTAATCAAACTTTAGGTGATGCCCAACAATTCTATGCGGATGTCAAAGGGCGGTTAGCAAAATACGGACGTTCTCCCGATGATCTCAAAATTATGCCTGGTGCTTTTCCGATCATAGGAAGAACTGAAGAAGAAGCTCAGGAAAAATATGAGTTTTTGCAATCTTTAATTCATCCCGATGTTGCTTGGGGAATCCTCAAAAATTATTACAAAGGTGTGGATTTATCACAATACTCTTTTGATGATTTAGCACCGGAATTACCCAGCGATACTAACAATAATAAGAGTCGCTTAAAACTGGTGACGGACTTAGCTACTCGCGGTGGTCTTACTCTACGTCAATTGTATTTATCTTTGGCGACTGCACGGGGTCATCGTACTATTTTGGGTACTCCTGAAACTATTGCTGATCAATTAGAAGAATGGTTTATCAATGGTGCGGCTGATGGTTTTAATATTATGCCACCTATTTTACCTACAGGGTTGGATGAGTTTGTAAGTTTAGTAGTTCCTGTCTTGCAAAAACGTGGACTGTTCCGTACTGAATACGAGGGTAGTACCCTACGGGAAAACCTTGGTTTACGTCGTCCAGTAAATCGTTTTGCTGTCAAACAAGAAAACAAAACACTGGTGTTGGCGTAAATGACTGAATTTTGGATTTCAGATTGCTCATTCAAAATCTGGAACTTTGCCCCTTTGCGTCTACCCTGCGGGATCTCTAAAAGAGATTGCGCGAAACCTAATCTTTAATCACTCTCATTTAGTCACGTCAGCACAGACGTTAAAAGCCTACCGGAGTTTATGTAGATTTCGGAAAGTTATGCTTGTCCAAAAGACAAGAAACCCAAGTCAAAATCAACAGCGCGATTTCCCACAGATACCTGATTTCTTGAAAAGTCAGGGATCTAAGTTGTCTTGTAACTTTTCTTGAGGAAAATATGAGTAAATATAGCAAATTGAAAAGCTCTCCCTCGGCCGCAGTTAGAGCCAATCTCGATTATCCTGTCATTGATACTGATGTTCACACTAATGATTTTACTCCTGCTCTGGAGGATTATATTGCTCACTACGGTGGTGTGAAATTGGTAGATGAATTACGCAAGGCTGAATCTTCTCGTCTTAATCCCAAGAGTGAAGGTAAGGACTGGTATCAACAAACTCCAGAAGAACGCCAATATAATCGGACATTGCGATCGCCTTGGTGGGCTAGAGTTACCCGTAATACTTTTGATTTGGCTACTTATACCCTGCCCGCATTACTCTATGAACGTCAAGCAAAGCAAGGTTCTGATTATTCTGTATTATTCCCCAATAATGCCTTAGCTGCGGCTGGTGCAAGTAAAGAGAATCGTCAATTATTGCAACGGGCAATTAATCACTATCATGCCGATATTTACCGCAAATATAGCGATCGCTTGACTGTAGTAGCTGGTATCCCCATGACTACTCCCCAAGAAGCGATTGAAGAGTTAGAATTTGCAGTAAAAACACTAGGTTTGAAAGTTGCAAATATTCCTGGTGGGGTAAGACGACCAATTAAGGCGATCGCTGATAAATACCCAGCCGATCAATTCCCAGAAATTGGCAAATATGCCTCCTACATTGACTTTTTCGGATTAGATAGTGAATACGACTACGACCCCTTCTGGGCTAAAGCTGTCGAATTAGGCGTACCTTTAACCACCCATTACGGTAGCCAAGGATGGACTGGACGCTCTTCCATCAGTAACTACATGAACAACCATATCGGACACTTTGCCGATGGTTCACAGGCATTTGCCAAAGCCTTGTTCTTTGGAGGTGTAACCAGACGCTTCCCACAATTGCGTGTAGGGATGCTAGAAGGTGGTGCAGACTGGGGCGCTCATGTTTACATTCATTTAGTAGATCGTTTCTCTAAACGCAATTTAGAAGGACTGCAAAACTATAACCCAGACCTCACCAACGCTGATGAGTTGTTTGAATTATTTGCCCAATATGGTGGAGAAATTACACAAGGACATTCCCTAAGCAAAGAGGAATTGACCAAGAGTGTACTAGGAGCTTCCTTCAACCGTCATAGCCGTTCACCAGTGGGTAGTGAACTAGAAGATTTTGGTGCAGCAGGTATTGAAAGAATAGAAGATATACGCGATCGCTGGGTGAACAGTTTCTTCTTTGGTTCTGAATCTGATGATCGTACTATAGCTGCGGCATTCAATGACAAAGCCAACCCATTGGGAGTCAAAATTAACGCCATTTACTCCTCCGATGTTGGTCACTGGGATGTACCCAATCTCACCGCACCTTTAGCTGAAAGCTGGGATTTGGTTAGAGAAGGTGTAATTTCTGAAGATGACTTCAAAGCCTATGTATTTGGCAATCCTTATAAATTCTACACCCAAGCTAACCCCGATTTCTTCAAAGGTACAGCCGTAGAATCCAAACTACCTAAGACCGAATCTCAAGTAGAGAATAAAACCTTGGTAGGTGTGTAAAGGGTAGGGAACAGTAGGGGCAATCCCCCTGTGGTTGCCCCTAAATGCGTAGATGCGTAGATTGGGTTAAGCAAAGCGTAATTCAATACATACAAGATTTTTAAGTGTCGGGTTTCGTCCCATTGCTCCGCAACGCTGACGCGAACAACCCAACCTACATCTGTAGCGTTCGCGTAGCGTGGCGTTAGCCATCATTTTATTGCCGATGAAGTTTACAGTAACCCAACATTGCAACAATGGCTAGTTTCACAAAGCCGTCGCCAAACAGCAGTAGTAAGTTGAATCAGAGAATAATCAGGAAAACACCCTTATACCAAATATTATACGATCTTATTCCATGTAGTTTCAAATTAATTTGGTATTACATCTTTGCGCTTCGCGCCTCCGCGTGAGATAAAAATTCTACAACTAATATGACATTACCAAATACTAAACTTGGTCAAACTGGACTAACAGTTTCTCGGTTCGTTCTCGGTACAATGACCTTCGGACTACAAACCGACGAAGAAACTTCTATCAAAATTCTCGATACTGCTGCTGATGCAGGAATTAACTTTTTAGATACAGCCGATGTTTATCCCCTTGGTGGAGGTTTACCTACTGCGGGACGCACTGAGGAAATTATTGGCCGTTGGTTAAAAGGTAAACGGGAAAATTTTATTGTGGCTACTAAAGCCGTTGGTAAAGTTGGTGCAGCACCTTGGGATCAAGGATCTTCCCGCAAACATATTTTAGATGCCATTGATGCTTCCCTCAGACGATTGGGAACTGATTATGTTGACTTGTACCAACTACATTCTGATGATGCTTCAACTCCCCTTGATGAAACCCTAGAAGCACTCGATACCATAGTTCGGGCTGGTAAAGTTCGCTATATCGGAGTTTCCAATTTCTTAGCTTACCGACTAGCCCGCGCTTTAGGTCGTGCAGATGTGCGTCATCTGACTCGTTTCATCTCCATTCAGCCCCGCTATAACCTTTTATTCCGGGAAATTGAACGAGAATTATTACCCCTAGCACAAGAAGAAGGTTTAGGTGTCATTCCTTACAATCCCTTAGCGGGGGGATTACTCACAGGTAAACATAAACAAGCTGAAGGACCAACCGTCGGGACTCGTTTTACTTTGGGTGCAGCCGCAGAACGTTATCAAGAACGTTATTGGCATGACCGTGAGTTTAACACTGTGGAAGAATTACGCACGGTAGCAGATTTAGCAGGATTATCTCTCACAACTCTATCATTAGCTTGGGTTTTAGCTAATCCAATTATTACTGCTCCCATTATCGGTGCAAGTCGTCCAGAACAACTTATTGATAGTCTCAAAGCTATAGAAGTTAAACTTGACGACAATGTAAAACAAAAATTAGATGATATTACTGCTGAATATCGTCGCGGAGATTCTGTGCGTTAAGAGACTTTTGGATGATCTGATTAGGCATTTATAAATAAAAAATATTCAATTAACTCTTGTGGGGTAGGCCTCTTGCCTGCCCTGGAATGGGGGGGGCTAGAAGGCCAACGCCACCTTCACACAAATTCCCGCAGTTTACAAAGTAGGTATCTTGCATGCCCTAGAATGGACGGGCTAGAAGCCCATCCCACAAGGTTGGATAATTTGTTTTTTGATATTCCCTTAAATACCACCGGACGGTTGATCCAACGGTCTATTTTAATTTGTTACAGCAACGAAAATGACTAAAAAAATCAGACTTTCTAAATCGTTTCAACGCGCTCCCAATACGCCTGAATTACCAGATACTCCTTTCCTATTTGTTTGTTATTTTGTTAATCAATTTCGCTGGTGGTATGTGGCAATGGTACTTTTAGAAATTGCACACGCTACCTGTGGAATTATGCTACCTTATGCGATCGGTGAGATGATTCGCAGTGTGACACGCTCTACGGGCGACAGCAAACTGGTTTTTGATAGCTGACAACAAACCTTAATTCTATTCACAGCTTTAACTATAGGTGAAGTGGTATTTGGGCGTTCGGCCGGACTTTTACAAACTATTCTCCATCCCGTCCACAGACAGCATATAGTCCGGTCTTTATATGCCTATTTACAACAACATTCCCATCGTTATCTTAGTAGTAGTTTTGCTGGTGCATTAGCTCATCGCATTGCGGAAACTTCCCTTGGTGTAACCCAAACGATGCAAATGATGATTACTGAATTTATGCCAGTAATTATCGTTTATATCGTCTCCACAATTTTACTCTATCGTGCCTATCCTCCTTTGGCTGCACTTGTGGGAATTTGGGCAGTTTTATTCCTGAGTATTTCCTTCTGGTTGGCGACTCGTTGCCGAATTTATGCCCGGAAAGCTGCCTCCGCTAGAAGTGAAACTACAGGTATTATTGTAGATTCGGTGACAAATCTCACCAGTAGCCGATTGTTTGCTCGTTTGGGTTTTGAACGACGCTATTTGAATGACCAATTAAAGCGCGAACTCAAAGAAGTGAGAAAATCTAATTGGTATTCTGAGAGGATTCGCTGGTTTTGTGTTTATTTCATCAGCGATTTTGAAAATCGGTACTTTGTATTACTCACTTTCTCTGTGGAGTCAAGGAAAGATCACTGCGGCTGATTTTGTTGTTGCTACCAGTTTGTCACTACTAATTATTAGTGAAGCTCGAAATTTAAGCAAACGGTTTCTGGAATGGTTTGAACATATTGGTAATATCGCCAATGGTGTGCATACTATTGTTCAACCCCATGAAATTATTGATCGGGATAATGCTATAAATCACGCTATTACTAAGGGTAGTATTGAGTTTCGCCAGGTGAATTTCAGTTACTCATCAGAGAAGAAGGTATTTACTAATCTTTCTGTTAGTATTCAACCAGGAGAAAGAGTTGGATTGGTGGGTTTTTCTGGTTCTGGAAAATCTACTTTTGTGAATCTGATTTTGCGTTTATTTGACCCGCAATCGGGACAAATATTAATTGATGGGGTGGATATTAAAGATATGACTCAGGAAGCCCTACATTTGGCTAACGCCACGCTACGCGAACGCAAATTAGTTTGATTCCACAAGATCCTTCTTTGTTCCATCGCACGTTGTTGGAAAATATTCTTTATGGACGTTTAGAAGCATCAGAAGCGGAATTAATAGAAGCAGCTAGAAAAGCCTATGCTGATGATTTTATTGCCCACATGACGGAGGGTTATGATTCTTTGGTGGGTGAACGTGGTGTAAAATTATCTGGAGGACAAAGACAAAGGATTGCGATCGCGTAGCGTGGCGTTAGCCAATCGCTCGCGTTATCCTTAAAAATGCACCTATCTTAATATTAGATGAAGCCACTTCTAGCCTTGATTCCATTACGGAAAAAGCGATTCAAGATACTTTAGATGCAGCGATGAATGGAAAAACGGTAATTGTGGTGGCACATCGTTTATCTACTATCGCGCATTTAGACAGGATTTTGGTGTTTAATCACGGTTCTATTATTGAAGATGGTACTCACTCTGAATTATTGACTAAGGGTGGCGCTTATTACAGATTATGGCAAATGCAAGCTGGTGGATTTTTACCACAGGAAGAAGCCTTAATTAATAAATAATGCCAATTACAAATTACCAACTTCAACTGGACAGATTAGAGCAATGAATAGCAAGTTTTACTATTAAATAAACAATGCTGGAGAAACATTAAAAAATTCTCCTAGAGCTTTTGCTTGAGATTTACTAATTGCTCTTTTCCTATTCACAATCTCAGAAACCACACCTTTAGAACCAAAATTCACACTAAATCAGATTGTTTAATTCCCCTAGCATTTTTCCATTTTTCTTGATCATACTCAGCATGGTTTAAATAAAGGATTTAAACAGTACAATTGCTATGATGGGCAAAGCGATCGCTCATCTTGTTGCTTGAGTTAATAAACACAAACCAAGACGTTTTCATCATTTCTTTTACTTCACACCAGCAATAACCTGGCCAATATCTTGAGGAGTTGCATCAGTAGCTAACATCGCCCGAACTAATAATTCAATTGAAACTGAAGCATCGCCATTTTCAGCTTTAGCAATTCGGGGTTGGCTGGAGCTAATTTTAGCAGCTAGTTCACTTTGAGTCATCAATTTTTGGCGACGTTCTTTCAAGTTTTTACTAAGAGCTAGTTTAATTTCCACAAAGATACTTTCTTCAGTTGTTAACTCCAAAAAATCGGAAACTGTGCCAATTTTCCAGCCTTTAGATTCTAAACGTTCTTTTTTCGCTTGATCCATCACATTACTCCTTTTGATCACTATGCTTAGGCTAATCCTACTTCTTGACAGAATAATTTTCTTTTATTCAATGACTTGAACGACTACATGAAGGGAGAACAATTAACCCGGATTTTTCACCAAGATATTCAAACCTTTATAAAATCTGCATTTTGGGTTTTCACACTGTGTCAAAAATTAGCACTATGAAAAATGCCCGAAACCATTTCTCTATAAGGATTATATAGATTGCGATCGCATTGTTTGTGAGAAATGCGGGTTAAGACTTTGCTGATTGATGGGATGATTTTTGTCTTACGCAAAGGCGCAAAGAATTGAGTTTCAGTTTTGTTAAAAAGTCTGAATTTATCCCGCAAATATCTAACGCCAAAATTAAAATTTGGGTATCATCCCTCAAGTAATTTTTATAGGCTACCATTTTTATCCCCGAATAAAAAAGTAAGTAGTCATACCAAACCCAACAACTATCACAAATATCCGCACAAAGCGAGGGTCTAATTTCCGTGCATAATGAGCGCAGAAATAACCACCAAGAGAACCACCCACAGCCATTAAAATAGCCTGATGCCAAGCAATTAAACCAGCGAACATAAAAGGAAAAATAGCGATACCGTTGATACAACTACCAAGAAAAGATTTAAAAGCATTCATGGTGTGAATATTTTTAATACCTAAAAAACTTAAAGTTGCTAACATTAAAATTCCTAAACCTGCTCCAAAGAAACCACCATAAATAGATATTGCTAATTGGGCAATGACGAGAATTAATAAAGGTGGAGATTCAGATTCTGAAGAGTTCTGAGTTTGAAATTGTAACCACTTTTTTAGAGGTTCGCTAAATGTAAATATCAACGTTGCTGAAAGTAGCAGATAAGGAAGTAGCCTTTTAAATACATCCGCTGATGTATATAGCAAAATTATAGAACCAATTACGCCCCCAATTAAACTGGTAATACATAGTATTAAAAGCTGCGATCGCGGGATATGCAAATTGTGACGATATGCTCTTGCACTGGCCATAGCCGCAATCCATAAAGCAGTATTATTTGTGGCATTAGCGGTAATTGGTGATACACCAGTAAATATTAAGGTGGGAAATGTAATAAAACTACCACCACCCGCTACAGCATTAAGTGACCCGGCAATGAACGCGGTACCGAAAAGAAGCAAACTATGAACAAATGTTAAATGGTTGGGCATCTTGGCTCTAAATTTTGGGAATAATGATTGCTAAAAGACTTGTTTTTTACTAAAAACTATGAAATACTCCTAATATAATACGACAATCTGACCGATAAACCGTAGATAATGTTAAACTGTGGGTGATAGAGATGTAAACGCTGTAATAAATTTAAAGAAAGAGGCGATTAGATTAACCGTAGTAAAGACCTTCCATCTGCAATTTTTGCAATTAACCAAAAAATTCCAACAAATATCCATCAAGGAAAAGACGAGATGAGTACATTACAACTTTATTATACTAAGGGTTCTACCTTCTCCCAAAGAACCCGGGCAGTATTACAAGAAAAGGGAATTGATTACACACCCATTGAAATTGATTTACAGCACAAACCAGAAGGTTTTACCCATATTTCTCGTTACGGTAAAGTTCCAGCGATTAAGCATGGAGAAGTAGAAATATATGAGTCTGCAATTATCAATGAGTATTTAGAGGAAGTATTTCCCGAACCGGCCTTATTACCTGATGATCCTGCTCAAAAAGCAGTTGCGAGAATTTGGATTGACTACGCTAATACTCGTTTAGTACCTGCTTTTAACAAATTACTACGGGGTAAAGATACCCAGGAACAAGAACAAGGACGAAGAGAGTTTTTAGAATCAATTTTATATATTGAAGAAGAAGGGTTAGGTAAGCTGTTTGGTAATGGTCCTTACTGGTTAGGAGAAAATCTGAGTTTAGTTGATATTAGCTTCTATCCTTGGTTTGAAAGATTACCAGTTTTAGAGAAATTTCGTAATTTTACGTTACCAACAGAAACACCCAAAGTCCAGCAATGGTGGGAAAATTTACGTCAACGTCAATCCATTCAACAAGTTGCTAATCCTACAGAATTTTATGTAGAGCGATTTACCAAAATTCTCGGTTTAACAATACCATCAGCGTAAATGCAGTTTTTTATATTACTTCTAATTTCAGTATTTACAACTATGTTACTGTTCAGCAGTTCCCCAGCATTAGCCGTTGTTAATACCTGTCCTCCGGGAATGGTAATGATTCCTGAAGGTACATTCAAAATGGAAGCAGATGATTCTGGTTTTGTAGAAGAGCGAGTGGCTGAAAATGTTACAGTTAGTTCCTTCTGCATTGATAAATATGAAGTGACAAACACCCAATTTACTGAATTTGTCAATGTCACCAACTATGTAACAATTGCAGAACATCCCTTGTCAAAAGAGCAGTTTCCCGAATTATCAGATGAAGAAAGATTACCAGGTTCTCTAGTATTTCAAATGCCAGAACCAGGAGTTAAGCAAGTTCCGTTGCTCAGTTGGTGGCATTGGACACCTGGCGCTAATTGGCAACATCCCTTTGGCAGTGACAGCAGCATTATAGGTAAAGAAAACTACCCAGTTGTGCATATTGCCTACGAAGATGCCCTAGCCTACGCCCAATGGGCAGGAAAATCACTACCAACAGAAGCACAGTGGGAATACGCTGCGCGTGGTGGATTAGAAGGTGCAACTTATACCTGGGGTAATCAATATTCAGCCAAAAAAGCCAATACTTGGCAGGGAATCTTTCCCTTTTTTAATACCAAAGCTGATGGTCATGTAAGTATAGCCCCAGTTGGCTCATTTCCTGCCAATGGTTATGGAATTTATGACATGACAGGTAACGTTTGGGAGTGGACATCTAACGAAACTTTTGACCCCAAAAAACCCACAGAAACTGCCCTGTACGTCATCAAAGGTGGCTCTTACTTATGTGCGCCAAACTATTGTAGCCGCTATCGCCCAGCCGCAAGGGAATCAGAATCTCCTGATACCGGAACAACTCATATCGGCTTTCGTTTAGTGAAAAACTTACAACACTAACGCAAAATATCTCTCTAACTCTCTTTCTTCGCGTTCTTTGTTCCTATCCCTACGGGACGCTACGCGAACGTGGTTCGTTAAAAAATAAGCCTCACGCAAAGGCGCAAAGTCGCAAAGTAGTAGATTTTTTATACAAGGTTATTGTATGTCATATTCAATTATACGGGTGCTGTCTCTATCTTTCTTCATCACATTGTTGATGGTAACAAGCCCCGCCCTAGCCGCAACATCAAAGATTTTACCAGTAAATCCACTATCCTTTGAAGGTAAAATCGGCATCACTTACAAAGAATCAACACCAGATTTTCCCACACCAATTAAAGCCCCTGAAAAAGCCCCCAATGTATTATTAATATTATTGGATGATGTAGGTTTTGGACAAGCGAGTACCTTTGGTGGACAAGTAGATACACCGAATTTAACTCGTTTGGCTGAAAAAGGATTACGTTACAACCAATTCCATACCACAGCCCTTTGTTCACCTACACGCGCTGCTTTGTTAACTGGACGCAATCATCATTCCGTGGGTACAGGTGTAGTTGCAGAGTTAGCATCTGGTTTTCCTGGTTACACAACTATCTTACCTAAGAGTGCGGCTACTGTAGCGGAAGTATTACGACAAAATGGTTATAATACTGCGGCTTTTGGTAAATGGCACAATACACCAGATTATGAAACCAGTGTAGCTGGACCTTTTGATCGCTGGCCGACAGGGTTAGGATTTGAGTATTTTTACGGTTTCTTGGGTGGTGATACTAACCAATGGAGTCCAGCATTGGTAGAAAATACGAAGCGAGTTGCACCACCAACTAATAACCCTGATTATCATTTAACACCAGATTTAGTAGATCATGCTATTAGCTGGATTCACTCTCAACAGTCTATAGCCCCTGACAAGCCCTTTTTTACCTATTTGGCTACCGGAGCTACCCATGCACCCCATCACGCCCCCAAAGCCTGGATAAACAAGTATCAGGGCAAGTTTGATCAAGGTTGGGATAAATTACGAGAAAAAACCTTTGCTCGACAAAAACAACTAGGTGTAATTCCTGCTCATGCCCAGCTTACTCCCCGTCCGGTAGAATTGCCAGCGTGGGATTCTTTATCTCCAGATGATCAAAAAATCTATGCCCATGAAATGGAAGTATTTGCGGGATTTTTAGCACATACCGACCATGAAGTAGGAAGATTAATTGATGCCATTGACCAAATTGGTGAATTAGACAATACCTTAATTTTCTACATCGTTGGTGATAATGGTGCTAGTGCTGAAGGTGGTTTAGCTGGTAGCGTTAATGAATTAAAAGTTTTCAATAAAGTACCCGAAAGTCGAGAACAATTGTTAGCTTCCTTAAATGATTTAGGTAGTCCTAAAACCTTTAATCATTATCATGCAGCTTGGGCATGGGCGGGTACAACTCCCTTTCAATGGACAAAACAAATAGCGTCTCATTTTGGTGGCACTCGTAACCCCTTAATTATTGCCTGGGGGGATAAAATCAAAGATCAAGGCGGACTTCGTAGCCAATTCCATCATGTCATAGATATTACACCAACTATTTTTGAAGCAGCAGGAATTACTGCACCTACCCAAGTTAATGGAGTCAAACAACAGAAAATTGAAGGTACTAGCTTAGTTTACACATTTGATGATCCTCAAGCTGATTCTAAACATAAAATTCAGTATTTTGAAATGTTGGGAAATCGTGCTATTTATGATGATAGATGGATAGCTGCGGCGCGTCATCCCCGATTACCTTGGCAGGGTACAATTAATGCTGACTTTGAGAAAGATCTTTGGGAACTATACAACATTAAGGAAGATTTCAGCGAGGCCAATAACCTAGCACCTGAAAATCCAGAGAAGTTGGAAAAACTGCAAAAGTTGTTTTTATCAGAAGCGCGTAAACACAAAGTTTTACCATTAGACGATCGCCTTTTAGAAAGATTTGATGTTGAAAGTCGTCCTTCTGCGGCCGCAGGACGCACAACTTTTACTTACTATTCTACAGGAGTTAGTATTCCTGAAGGTAGCGCCCCAAGTTTAAAAAATAGATCCTTTAGTATTGCTGCTGATGTAGATATTCCTGAAAATGGTGCGGAGGGTGTTTTATTAACTCAAGGAGGACGTTTTGCAGGTTGGGGATTTTTCCTAGAAGATAGTAAACCAACTTATGTTTACAACTTTGTAAATGCTGAACGTTACATTATTCAATCTCCTGAAAAATTAGCCCCAGGTAAGTCAACAATCAAATTTAATTTTGATTATGACGGTGGTGGAGTTGGTGCTGGTGGAATTGGCAAGTTATTCATTAATGATCAACAGGTAGCTGAGGGTAGAATTGAAAAAACTTTACCCTACCGTTTGGCTTTGGATGAAACTTTTGATGTTGGACGAGATACGGGTACTCCGATTGTGGAAACCTATCAAGTACCGTTTGCATTCACAGGTAATTTACAGAAAGTTACTTTGAATTTGAAGTAATTGTTTTCTTGAACAAATGTAGGTTGGGTTGAGGAACGAAACCCAACAAACGCACGTCAATGTTGGGTTTCGCTATCGCTTAACCCAACCTACAGATTGTTGAAAGTGAAATAATAAATTTATGAATGAAGTTATACCTTTAGTTATTCCCATACTTGACAAAATTGCATTTCTAGCTTTTGTTGTTGCTACTATGTTTGGTACAGGTTTAAGGTTAACTGTACAACAGATTTGGCAACCTCTTCGTAATGTCCGTTTGGTTGTTTTATCGCTATTGACAAATTTTGTATTAGTACCAGTTTTCATTTATTTACTATTACAAGTAATACCTGTTAATGAACCTGTAAAAGACGGTTTGATCATTATGGCATTGGCTTCAGGTCCGCCAGCTTTACCTAAACTTGCCCAAATAGTGAAGGGTAATTTAGCTTTTTCTACAGGGTTGATGATGATGTTAATGTTCGGCACTGTTTTTTATATGCCGATTGTATTACCATTAGTTTTGCAATGGTATACTAGTAATCACTGGTTTAAAGTTTATTTTTAATACTGTAGGTTTAGGGGAAATTATCAAAGCCTTTTTATTAGGTTTAATGACATTAATCAGAGTATTATTACTACTAATAATATCAACCCTAATTTGGACACCTATTGGTGTAGCCATTGGTTTTAACCCCAAACTAGCCAGAATATTACAGCCGGTGGTACAATTTTTAGCATCCTTCCCCGCCAATTTTATCTTCCCCTTTGCCACACTCTTCTTTATTCGTGCCAATATTAGTATTGATATTGGTAGTATCTTCCTTATGTCATTAGGTTCTCAATGGTACATTCTGTTTAATTCCATCGCTGGAGCAATGAGTATCCCCACAGACTTACGGGAAATGGCGGCCAACGTGGGATTAACAGGCACTAAATTATGGCGTAAACTAATTATTCCTGGTATTTTCTCCTCTTGGGTAACAGGAGGAGTAACTGCTTGTGGAGGTGCTTGGAATGCTAGTATAGTATCAGAAATTGTAACTTGGGGACAAAGTACATTAACAGCAACGGGTTTAGGAGCGTATATTGCCCAAGCAACCCAAGCAGGAGACTGGCCTAGAATTACTGTAGGAATTGGGATGATCAGTATTTATGTAGTTGCTTTCAATCGTCTATTTTGGCGAAGATTATATCACCTAGCAGAAACGAAATATCATTTATAGCAGGGAATTGGTGATTGGTGATTGGTAATACTGTAACCTGTCACCTGTCACCTCCTATATCTCTCAAACCTAGTAAATCTAAAACTAATCTAAACCAATATTAGTGTAATTATGATAAAAACAGCATCTATTACAGAACAAACACTAATTAGCGTGGAAAATGTGCATAAAAGTTTTCCCCTTCCTGATGGTAAAGGTGAATTTACCGTTTTGCGTCACATTAATCTGAAAGTAAACTCTGGTGAAGTTGTGGCATTATTAGGCCGTAGTGGTAGCGGTAAAAGTACCCTATTACGAATTATGGCAGGTTTAATTCCCCCCACGGAGGGACAAGTCATTAATAATGGTGAACGGTTAAGAGGTGCAAACCAAGATGTAGCAATGGTTTTTCAAAGTTTTGCTCTCTTACCTTGGTTGACAGTGCAGGAAAACGTTGAATTGGGATTAGAAGCGCAAGGAGTCAATCGCTCAAAGAGGAAAAAACGCGCCTTGAAAGCAATTGACTTAGTTGGATTAGACGGTTTTGAAAGTGCTTATCCTAAAGAGTTATCCGGGGGAATGAAACAGCGAGTTGGTTTTGCGCGTGCTTTTGTGATTGAACCAGAAGTATTATTTATGGATGAACCATTTAGTGCTTTAGATGTTCTCACATCGGAAAACCTTCGTGGTGAAATTGATGATTTATGGAATACTGGTAGTTTCCCCTCCAAAAGTATATTAATTGTCACTCACAATATTGAAGAAGCGGTATTTTTAGCCGATAGAGTGATTATTTTAGGGGCCAATCCTGGGCGGGTACGCGGTGAAGTAGTGATTGATATACCACGTCCCCATGATCGTACTAATCCTCGTTTTAACGCCTTAGTTGACTATATTTATACAGTCATGACTAATCCCGAAGTAGAAGTTACCGGGGAGGTATCTGAGGTATCTATAGAAACTACCGCAGAACCAGTAACAAAGTTAAAATCACCATATAGTCAATCTTTACCTCATGTGCGAGTTGGAGGTATTAGTGGTTTGTTAGAATTGATTGTAGAACAACCAGAAGGTAAGGAAGATATTCCTAAATTAGCAGAACGTATACAATTAGAAGTAGACGATCTTCTGCCTATTCTTGATGGTGCGGTGGTGTTAGGTTTTGCACAAATAACTCAAGGTGATGTACAACTGACAGATATTGGACGGGACTTTGCTACTACTACGATTTTAAGAAGTAAGGACTTGTTCCGTCAGCAAGTTTTACAAAATGTACCTATGTTAGTAAGTATTGTCCAAACTCTGAAGGAAAAACGTAATGGTTCAATGCGGGCTGATTTCTTCTTGGACTTACTTGGTGAGCATTTTCCTCACGCTGAAGCAGAAAGACAATTTGCGACGGCGGTAGACTGGGGACGTTATGCGGAATTATTTGAGTATGATGCTAGGGAAGAGCGTTTGTATTTACCAGAACCGATAAGAGAATTGACAATTGGTGATTGGTGATGCAGTATAGTTAGTTAATTAATATCATATGACAAAAGCGAGAAGAGAAATATGTCTAATACGCTTTATGAGGATGATTTACAATTATGGATTAAACAATTGAGCAATTAAAAAATCATGAGTTTTCATCCTTGGATATTGAACATTTAATTGAGGAGTTAGTGGAGTTAGGTAAGTCAGAGAAAAATGCGTTTAGAAGTAATCTAACAGCAATTTGAGATCAAACCCGCCACAAGAATGGTAAAATTATCAAAGATATAAAAAAGAAGATGATTGAGAAATAGCCCCATATTCGATAGACCTAAGACAAAAGATATTAAGTGCCTGGGAAAATAAAGAAGGTACACAAAGAGAATTGGCAGAACGATTCAAAGTTAGTTTATCCTTCATCCGTAACTTTTTGCGTGGATATCGAGAGATATTAGAAGGCTATTTTTGTGACAGGTTTAATCGCAAACTGCTGTAACATCTGGTTAGGCATTATTTACAGCTTGCACAAAGTTTTTCACAACATCTTGTAGGCGTTGTTCCAGTTCTTCATCTAACTGCAAGCTACCATCACCTTGAATTAAAATTTGCTTATCTACTGCATAAACTGTACTTAAAATATGCCTTGCACCTAATTCACCTAAAACTGGTTTTAAGGCATATTCAATGGATAACAAATGAGCGATTGTACCGCCAGTAGCCAAAGGTAGTAAAATCTTACCTGTTAAAGCTTTTTGAGGTAGTAAATCTAAAAAAGATTTCAGTAAACCTGTATATGCAGCTTTATAAATTGGTGTGGCAATAATTATGCCTGTTGCTTGTTCTATGAGGGATTTTGGTTGTTCTAAAGTTGGACTGTTATAACGTCCATAAACTAAATCCTCCGCAGGTAAATCTCGCACAGAAATAATATTTGTTTCTAAGCCTTGTTGGGAAACAATTTGAGTAGCATATTCCAACAGTCCGTGGGTTCTGGAAGGATGAGAAGGACTACCAGAAATTGCTAAAATATAAGCCATGTTACAAGAACCTCTTGATTTAATTAATTTTTAACTAATCTACAGTTGCTACCGTTGTTGTTCTAAGTTGTTCTTTAAGCGGTTTAGGAAATTCCCGGTTAGCAACAATCTCGCCAAAGGGACTTAATAGTTGCGGTTCTACAGTTGGTAAATTATCCAAAGGTAAACGAGGAAAAAGCAATTCAGCTACCCGATAAGCTTCTTCTAAATGGGGATAACCAGAGAAAATAAAAGTATCAATTCCTAAGTTTGCATATTCTTCCATTCTTCTAGCAACAGTATCAGGATCACCTACTAATGCAGTTCCAGCGCCACCACGCACTAAACCAATTCCCGCCCATAAATTTGGGCTAATTTCTAACGCTTCTCGACTGCCATTATGTAATTCCTTCATGCGGCGTTGTCCTTCAGAATCCATGCGAGAATAGGCTTGTTGAGCTTTCTTAATAGCCTCATCATCTACATAACGAATCAAATCATTAGCTGCATCCCAAGCTTGACTTTCAGTTTCTCTGACTACGACATGAAGACGAATACCAAACCGCAAGGTTCTCCCTTGTGCTGCTGCTAAACGTTTTACAGAGGCGATTTTTTCTGCTACTTGTTCAGGGGGTTCACCCCAAGTCAAATATACATCAACGTGCTTGGCAGCAATTTCTTGGGCAATGGAAGAAGAACCCCCAAACCACAAAGGGGGATAAGGTTTCTGCACATTAGGAAATAGTATTTTCCCCTCTTTGATATTGAGATAATCACCTTCAAAGTTAGAAATTTCACCAGCAGCAATTTGTCGCCAAACTGTTAAAAATTCATCTGTTAGTTTATAGCGATCGCTATGAGTAAGATGCAAACCATCACCCGCTAATTCCACGGGATCGCCACCAGTTACGACATTAATTAATAATCGTCCCCCAGAAATTCTATCAAAAGTTGCCGCCATTCTTGCTGCTACTCCCGGTGACATCAACCCCGGACGTATCGCCACTAAAAACCGCATTTTCTGCGTATGAGTTACCAAGGTTGAAGCTAAAATCCAAGCATCTTCACAAGAACGACCTGTAGGCAATAAAGCACCTGTAAACCCTAATTGATCAACTCCTTGGGCAATCTGTCGCCAATAATCAAAGTTGACTGACCTTCCACCTATAGCAGTACCTAGATAACGTCCATCACCATGTGTGGGAATAAACCAAAGAACTTGCATAATTCTTATTTAAGAGTAGAATTTTTAACCAAATTTTTCTAACAAAGAGTACACTAAATCTATCGGAAAACCGTATTATTTAGGTAACACCTTAGAGCATTACACAAATGATTGGAGAAAAGCAATAGCTTTACAAAAATTAACTACAAACCTATCGAGTATTAGTAGATTAACCTTTTAGGTAACTAGGATTCCATTGCAACCAATAATTTTCTAAAGTTCTAGCTACAACATCAGCTAACTTACCAAACATAGCATAGATTAAAATGCTCAAAACTACAACATCAGTTTGCATAAATTCTCTGGCATTTGTTGCCATATAGCCAATACCAGAATCAGCAGCAATTGTTTCTGCCACAATGAGTGTTAACCACATAATCCCTAAAGAAAAACGCACACCCACTAAAATCGAAGACATTGCTCCCGGAAGAATAATTCGCCAGAATAAACCCCAAGTATTTAAACCGTAGATTTTACCCATTTCAATTAATCCGTGATCAACACTACGAATCCCATGAAAAGTGTTTAAATAAATGGGAAACATTACACCCAAAGATACTAAAAATAATCTCGCCTCATCACCAATACCAAACCATAAAATTACTAACGGAATTAATGCCAAGTTAGGGATATTTCGTAACATTTGGAGTGATGTATCTAGTAACTTTTCGGCAATGGGAGAAACACCATTAAGTAGACCTAAACCAAAACCAATACTTCCCCCAACTAAAAACCCAGATATTGCCCTGACGGCACTAATACCAATATTTCTGAAAAGTTCACCTGTCTGAGCTAATTTAATAGCAGCACTAACAACTGCTAAAGGTGCTGGTAATATTCTAATGGGAATAACCCCAATAGAAGACAGGAACTGCCATACTATAATTATTGTTATGGGTACAATCCAAGGTATGAATGATCGAAAGTAGGGATTTTTGATCAACTGCAAATAGAACTTATTTTTTCTCATTGTATACTTTGATGAAAAATCAAGAGATGAAAAACCAGGAGAAGAAAGTTTCATAATGATTAACTAGAATCAGAATAACTACAGATTATTTTTTACTAATTCTTTGGGGTGTAATAGCTGCATACTGTTGAGAACTTAAAACCGACTCTCTAATTGCAACTTGTTTAGGAATAACTCCTTCTTTATAAAACAAATCTGCAATGCGTTGTTGTTCAGCAATAAGAGATGAGTTAATTGGACGTAATCGGAATGTACGTCTCCGAACTACCACAGATAAAAGTGACGGATCAAGTTTTAATTCAGGAGCAAGAATTTTCACAACTTCATTAGGATTAGATTCCGCCCATTCCCCTAATTTATCTACCTCTTCTAAAACTATCCGCACCACTTCTGGATTTTCCACAGCAAAACTCCGTCTAGCCATATAAAATCCGCCTTGAGTAGCAATTCTGGAAGCATTTCTCAAGATACGAGCATTAGCAGTTTTTTGGACTACAGCAATAAAAGGATCCCAAGCCACCCAAGCATCAATTTTCTTTTGAATAAAAGCATCACGAGCTTCTGCTGGAGTTAAACTTACTGCCTGAATATCACTATATTTCAATCCCACTTCAGCTAAGGCTCTTAGTAGTAAATAATGTGATGCTGATCCCTTTTGAAAAACAACTTTTTTACCTTTAAGATCCTTAACCGTCTTAATAGGAGAATCTTTCTGAACAACAATAGCACTACCTTCACCACTACTAGGTTTACGTCCGGCAATATAGGCAAGTTGAGCGCCAGCAGCTTGAGCAAAAATTGGTGGAGTTTCTCCGACAGAACCAATATCAACTTTGTTGGCATTCATGGCTTCCATCAGTTGGGGACCAGCAGGAAATGGAGACCATTCTACTTTGATACCTAAAGGTTCAAGGCGCTTATCTACCACTCCTTTGATTTTGACAATATCTCCAGAAGTTTGATAAGCAAGTCTGACTACTTTTGTTTTAATCCCTGTTTTATTAGTTGTATTTTGGGCTTCGACTATTTGACTGGAAATTGGCACAGAAAGAGAAACTAAAGCTAATGCTGATACTGAGTATTGAACTAATTTTTGTAAAACTGTACGTCGTGGTAAATTAAACTTCATGTTTCTGTCTCCTCACTAAATTTTAATTCAATATTTCAATTCAATTTGTTTTCTTCGTGTAAGTATTCAGCTATCAGTAATCAGTAATCAACTATTCCCTAGAAAGAGACGGAGTTAGTAATAAGGAGGCCCCCGTTTTGTGAAATTACACCAGTTTTAATGAGAGCAATTTCAATGCTATGATTGATGGTTTTCTTCTGTTTTGCTGACTGCTGTACGGGCGAACGGCCGTTCGCCCCTACTGACTCATTACAGTTTGATTACAAAACTTAAAATGGGCGACTACCCCCTAAACTAATCCGTTTTAAAACTCGACGTTGATCAGGATCAAAAGCTTGACGATAATGTAAGGTAGATTGATTATCCCAGTAAACAATATCGCCCACAGACCATTTATGTTGATAATAAAATTTAGGCTGATGCAGATGATTTCTTAACTGTTCAATTAATTCTTTACCCTCTTGGGGTTCTAAACCAACAACTTCAACCTCTGTAGCGTAGTCTAAATATAAAATCTTTTTGCTACTTTCTGGATGTGTTCTCACCAATGGATGAGGAAATACTGGACTAATCAGAGGAATAGTCTTATCTTCACGGTATTTTCTACGAGGTTCTCCTGGTTTATTTAAAAATGGGTTATAGGTAATTAACTGCAACTTTGCAATTCGTTGTTTGGTAAATTTATCTAAACTTTCATAAGCTAAATTGAGATTTAACCAAGAAGTATCTCCACCTTCAGATGGTACTTCTAAAGCATAAAGTAGAGAACCACTAGAAGGATATGGAGTCCATTTATGATCAGAATGAAAAGATAATTCACCTGTTCCTGTATAACCACCATCAACATTAGAAACAGGAATTATAACTGGTGTAACTCCTGGTTGGGAAGCTAGAACAGGAACATCATCTGGTGGGACAAATAATGAACCAAAATTAAAACTAAAGTTTAAAAATTGCTCATCAGTCAAATTTTGGTTTTTGAAGATGAGAATATGATAATCTCTGAGAGCCTGTTTTAATTGCAAAATAACTTCAGGTATCACTTTCTGACTAGCATCTAGTCCAGTAATAACTGCTCCCAATGGAGCATCAAGAGGAGTAATTTGGAAGTTGGTTAAAGTAAGTGTCGGCATATTCAAAAATCAAATCCATTCCGGTTAAATAATTTTTTCAAAGTCAAAACCAATTTAGGTTTTATTCTGTTTTTTGTTAACGAACCTACTTTTTAGTAAGCACCTCTTTGGGAGTAATTGCAGCATATTGTTGAGGAGTTAAAAACCCATCTCTCACATTTACTTTTCTAGGTATAAGCCCTAAACTATACCATTTGTCTGCAACTTCTTGTTGTTTTTTGATGACTTTTTCATTGATTGGTACTAATGCAAAGTCATATTTGTCGTGCATTTTTTCTAGCGTTGGTGCATCAAGTTGAGTTGCACCAGTTAGTAACTGAGCAATTTGTTGACGATTGTTTTTAGACCAGACCTGTGCTTTTTGTAATTCCTCTAGAAAAATTTTAATTACTTGAGGATTTTCTTGATAGAATTTGCGATTGGTAGAATAAAAGTTATTAGTGTCTCTTAAACCATTACCACCATCTAACAAAACGCGACCCACTTTATTTTGTACATTTCTAGTGACAAATGGTTCCCAAATAAACCAACCATCTACTTTACCTTGACTAAAGGCGGCATTAGCATCTGGAGGTGCTAAAAAAACTGACTTGACATCAGTGAGTTTTAAACCTTCTCTTTCTGCTGCTCTAACTGTTAGGTAATGTCCAATAGATGCTTTCTGGAAGGCAATTTTTTTGCCTTTTAAATCCTTGAAACTTTTAGCAGGTGAATTGGGAGGAACTAAAAGTGAAACTGCTCTACCATCGGAGGAGTTAGCTGCTAAATATACGAGAGGAACTCCGGCAGCTTGAGAAAAAACTGGAGGTGATTCGGCTGTGGATGCAATATCAAGTCCACCTGCATTTAAAGCCTCTAACTGTTGGGGACCAGCAGCAAATTCAGGCCATTCAACCTTATAGCCTAAATCTCCTAATCGTTTTTCTAAAATGCCTTTTTTTTCTAAAACTGCCAGGGCTGTAAGTTGTTTAGAACGAACTATTCGTACTACTTTTTTATCATTACTAGCAATTAGCTTATTATTTGTATTAGTCGTACTACCAGTAGATGAAATTGCTTGCTGCTGAATGCTATTTTGGGGTGTATTCCAAATAAATACTGTGGCAGATAAGACTAAGCTGTAGCAGCTAAAAGCAGACAAAGCAGAACGATGAGTGATCTGTTTGTTTTTCCATGATTTGAATTTACTTTCCCAGTTCAGCATTGTTTAATTTCTCCTTATTATCTGAAAATTTTCAAGTTATGTTAAATATTTAAGAAAGTGAGGTAGAAAAAATAATCTACCTCAACACGATGTGAAGAACACTAAAAATAACTGACAGTAATGCTTGGTAAGCCATGTAGAGAATATCAGTTATCTCAAATACCGAGTTTGATTCTTGGCAGACTTTCTATGGCGATAGTCATAATTTTTGCGTGAAATAGTTTCCAGTAATGCCATTTATGTAGAAATAGAATTCAATACATAAGAAGATGAAGATCGAGATACCAATTCTGTTTGTGAGGATTCTTGTTTACCCATCACTTTATCTAAAATTTGCTCTACTGTTTTTGCAAATTTTGCGTCTCCTCTAGCCCGTGGCCGTGGCAGATCGATTTCCACATTCATACTAATTTGACCATTTTCAATTAAAACTACTCGGTCTGCTAATACCACAGCTTCTTCTACATCATGGGTAATTAATAATGCTGTAAATCCTTGTTCTTGCCACAAACTTTCTAATAATTGCTGCATTTCAATTCTAGTTAGGGCATCCAACGCCCCTAAAGGTTCATCTAGCAACAGTAAAGAAGGTTTACTAGCCAATGCCCTGGCTAAAGCTACCCGTTGTCTTTGTCCACCAGAAAGAACGGAAGGCCATTCATGGGCGCGGTCTTCTAACCCCACTTGACGCAGAACTTGTAAAGCTGTTTGCTTGGCATAAACTTGGGAATTAGAACCTATTAAACCTAATTCTACATTTGCCAATACTCGCTGCCAAGGTAACAGACGAGCATCTTGAAACATCATACGAATGGCGGGATTAATAGGTTTATCAGAATATTTGCCATTTAACAAAACATCGCCACCAGTGGGAGCATCTAGCCCTGCTATTAGACGCAACATTGTACTTTTACCACAGCCACTGCGACCAACAATGGCTACAAATTCTCCTGACTGAATTTCTAAATCAATTCCTTGTAAAACTGTTTTATTTCCGAAAGACTTGTGTAGCCTTTCTAGAGTTAGTTGCATTCCTTTTACTTTATTAGTCATGCTCAAAACCTCTTCCTTTACTTCACTGCTGATTCGAGTACATCTGTTAAATAAAAATAGGCAATCCTTGCGTAACATTTCTCTTAGCCGAAATATTGAGAAAATCAATATAAATCAATTATTATCCGGCTTGGAAATATTTATAAGCTTCACATAAATCGCTCTTTTTTATTACCTTGAGTGTCTGTGGACAAAAAGCTCTTAGCGGTTGTCTTAAAAGTTTATGGCGATTATAAATCGCTACTACACCAGCAAAGTCCACCTGCGTAGACTAACGAAAAATTAAGGATTTGAAACCTGCGTAGGCAGGTTTTGTCTGTGTAGATGTGATTTCTAATCGCCCAAATTAGACTTTTTAAACATCCTCTAATAAACAAGCATATGGCATTACTACCAATATGCTTGTTGTGCCAATCTGTGTTTTCTCGGTATAATCTACTGTAAATCGGTAGAAATATCGTAGTTTGATTCTATTGTTGCACAAATAAATAAAAATTGCAAGCATTTCTGAAAACAAATTTGTCAAATTTATTTATAGAAAAATCCCTACTTATGTATGAGGATTTATTCTATAAAATTATTCTTCAGACTTCTTTAACAAGTTTTGGAGATTTATATGCTTGTTACAAAAGTTAATTATCGTAATTCAAATCCCAAATTATTGAGAATTTCTTTTAACCTATGCCTACCAGATAAAGATTCAGCCGAGGCCACCCTTTTGCTAGAATGTTCCGACCAATCACCAGGAATATTCAAATGTTGTGAATTGTAAAAATTTTCCATAATCTGGTTATATTCTGATATACCTTGATCTTGATCTGCCAGGTTATATGTTTCTCGATGTAAAACTACAGATTGTGGTAGGCGTGGTTTAATTGCTACTTGGACGACAGGATCAGCATAACCCACACACAAACCAAAAACACCAACTACATGAGGAGGTAAATTCAAGATTTGGGCTACCTCTTGTGGTTTATTTCGCAAAGCACCAATATATACAGTTCCTAATCCCAGAGATTCTGCTGCTACTACAGCATTTTGTGCTGCCAAGGCCGCATCTATTCCTGCCATCAAAAACATTTCTAAATAATCTAAACCTTCATGAGGTAGTCCGCGACTTTCGGCAATGTGAGTTAGTCTGGCTAAATCTGCTAACCATACTAAAAATAAAGGGCTTTGGCGAATATGTGCTTGATTATTGGTAAGTTTTGATAACTCTTCTTTACGATTTGCATCTTCAACTGCTACTACACTCCAAGTTTGAAGATTAGAAGAAGTAGATGCAGATTGAGCAGCAGCAATTAAAACTTCTAAAGTTCCTGGAGGTAAAGCATCAGGTAAATAGGCGCGAATGGAACGATGGGATAACAGAGTTTCTAGTGTTTCACTCCAGGGAATATCTGGATTAAATTTATCATTACCATACCGATAATTTAGTAATTCAGTTGGGCTAGTCATTGGATTTTGGATTTTAGATTTTGGATTTTAGGATTTTAGATTTTGGATTAACCACACTAAACTAATAAATTTGGAGGATTGTGACGATCAAGGAATTGTTGGTAATAATTCCTAATTCCTAATTCTTGCTGTAAATGATTACAGCTTACTTGAGTGAGGTAAACCGATAGCGGGCAAGATGCCCGCACCACAAAAGGACATTATTTATATCTGTACCTCATCAACCTGAAATACGCTGTAACAGGATTAAAGAATTTTGATGAACAAGAAATCCTGTAAATCCTGATTCGGAAGCATTAAAATCTGAAAGTTGTACGCAGCCAACCTACTAAACTAGCAGGGTTGCTGGCATCAGAGTTTGGTGCTGTCACCCAGATAAATCCGGGAGTAACTTCAATATTGTTAGTGAGTTTATATTGGTACCATCCCTCAATATGCAGAGAAGTATTCTTGTCAGCCTGACCCCTACCCGCACCTAAATCTACATTTTTACTTAGTCCTTTAAGTGTTGGTGCTTCACCTACAAAAATAGCCCCTAAACTACCTTTTTTACCTAAATCGGGAAATGTTAGCCCTGTTCCCCAGTTCCAGACTTGACCATCTCCCTGTCCTAAATAACGATGGGCAGAATAGCCTACAAAAGCATTAGCTGTTATCCTTGGATTAAGTCTATATAATGCCCCAAGTCCATACAGATTTCCCACTGTTCCTTGATCAACTATGCCTCCGGCTGCATTGGCTGGGTTAGTGGAAATTGTACTATTGGCCAGATTACTCCCCGCAGCCGGTCCAAAATTTGTTCCACCCTGACCTAAAGTACCCGCAGGACTGTAGGTGTTAGCATAACTCAAACCTACCCGGAAATTCTTTTTGGGGCTAAAGTATGTGATCTGTCCAAAGGCTACATATCTACCCGTAAACAGGCCATTCTTAGGTGAGGGATTGTCACCATTAGGAGCGCTGTATGATGCCCCTAATTGCCACTGCTTACTGAGATCGTGGAGTATAGCAATTCCTGGTCCTACGTCCCCGTAGTTGAATACCATATTCCGCCGAGAAAATCGGGAAATACCATTTGAAGCAGACCCTTCAAATGGGTTTGTTGGACCACTTAAACCGATTTCATTAGCTCCATCAGATTGGGCAAAAATGTTAAATTGGGTCTTTTTGCCAATGGGAAAACGATAACGAATTCCACTAACAAAAACTTGATTTGCACCAAAAGCCGGACTAGCATTATCGGCAGTTCTGCTGTCAAATGTTCCAAAAATTCCCCCGGTTGGATTATTTGTGCTGAGTCCAGTTCCTGTTCCTCTAGGATTAGGAACTCCACCTAATGAGTTAATATTTCCACCTGATAATGTTAACCGTAGTTGATCTTTACCAGTAAAACTACTATTTAATACTAGGCGTACCCGCTCTGATAGTGTAATGGTTGTAGGTGCTGGTTGTTTGGTAACGACGTTATTACCTGCTAAGACTCCACCCAGTACAAATTGAACTTCACCTTGGAGTTTAGTTGTTGTTGAAAACCGATTAGCTTCTAATTCTGTAGTTCGGGCTTCTATTGCGTCTAATCTGCCGCGTAATACAGTAAGTTCGGCATTAAATTCTTCAGTTAGTCGCTGTATAGTTTCCAAATCTGTTTTCACCGCTAAATTAGATGTAGATGAGGCAATAAGGTTGTTGACTTGATTTAAACAAGCATTTAACCCTGCTGCAAATTCATAGCGAGTTAAAGCCCGATTGCCACGGTATTTAGTATCAGAACCAACTAAGCATTTATAACGTTCTATGAGGGATTTTAATGACTCATAAGCCCAGTCAGTTGGTTGGACATCTGAAAGCTGGGATACAGATGTCAATTGTGACTCATCAGATGGAGAGGAAGGTTCTGCTTGGGCAATTATTTGAGTACCGTTATCAGATTCAGGGATATTTATGTTGACGGTTGATATGTCTTTACCTGTTGTCTCCTTTGCTTCTCCTGTTTCACTGGCCAGAGTTTTTGTACTAGCTGTTAAGACCAAGAGGAATACAGACATTGGCAAAGTAAGCAATAAATTCCAAGCAATTTTTCTCATTTTGATAACCCCACACACACACCAATAACCGGTCTATTTAGACTAGTTTTGTATTCGTAATGACACGAAAGCCTATAGTAGTAACTAAATTACCTTATTTAATTAAATACGGTAACTTGGTCAATTTACTGTAGTTAATCTTTGATAGATAGCAGCATGGCATAAAAAAATTAGAATTTGAGTATTGCTGGATACATTTTTTAAAATTTTAAATTAATTGTTACAAAGGCTTGTATATCTAAATTTTGTATGGTAATATGCAATCTCAGGTATTAACTCCATTAAATCAATAGAGTTAGTGTATCTTGAGGCAATAGTCATATTTTTAGTTTTTGTAGCAAAATGGAATTAAGGAGAATCATTCAAACATTATGAAATACAACAAACTTGGTACAAGCGACCTCAATGTTTCAGAAATTTGCTTGGGAACGATGACCTATGGGCATCAAAATACTATTGAGGAGGCATATCAACAACTTGACTATGCTGTTACCCAAGGGATAAATTTTATAGATACGGCGGAAATGTATCCTGTACCACCCCGTGGTGAAACTCAGGGTAAGACGGAGGCTTACATTGGGGAATGGTTAAAGAAACAGCAACGGGATAAATTGATTGTAGCTACAAAAATTGCAGGTCCGAGTCGTCCTTTTTCCTGGTTGAGAGGTGGAAATAATAAAGTTGACCGTGAGAATATTACACAGGCGGTAAATGATAGTTTGGAGAGATTACAAACTGATTATATAGACTTGTATCAAATTCATTGGCCTGATCGTTATGTTCCTACTTTTGGACAGACAAGTTATAATCCAGAATTAGAAAGGGAAACTGTGCCTATTGCTGAACAGTTACAGGCATTTGCTGATGTAATTAAAGCGGGGAAGATTCGCTATTTGGGTTTAAGTAATGAAACTCCTTGGGGTGTGAGTGAGTTTGTTCGCATTGCTAATGATTTGGGATTACCTAAAGTTTTGACAACTCAAAATGCTTATAATTTACTCAATCGTAATTTTGAATCAGGTTTAGCAGAAGTTTATCGTTATACAGATGTGGGTTTATTGGCTTATAGTCCCCTGGGTTTTGGTTTTTTGACTGGTAAATACATAGAAAATCAACAGTTAGAAAATACGAGAATATCGCTGTTTCCAGGTTTTGGACAACGTTATTTGAAGCCCAATGTCCAAGAAGCGGTTAAGGCTTATGCTGAACTTGCTAAAAAGTATAACCTCTCACCTGCTCAATTAGCGATCGCCTTTGTCAAAAGTCGCTGGTTTGTGAAAAGTACAATTATTGGCGCAACGAATTTGGCACAATTACAAGAAAATATAGATAGTGTCAATGTGGTTTTGGAGAAAGAAATTTTTACAGAAATAGATGCAATTCATACTCGTTATCCTAATCCAGCACCTTAACCGAGTTTTGTAAAAAATACAAAACGAGATTCTTACCTCGCTTAATAAGTAGCTTGGCACAATTAAATATAAAACCTCTCTCCAAACCTCTCCCCTGGTAGGGGAGAGGCTTTAACTCCCCCCTTCCAGCAACAAAAGTTTTTCCGCTTCCCTCTCCTCGTAGGAGAGGGTCAGGGAGAGGTAGGAAAGGGGGTTGGGGGGTTAGGTTGATATTATATTTTTTAACGCCCACTTAATAACTTAATATTAGTGATGGTGAGAGTTGCTTTAGAAAAAACAATGTTACTATCTAATTCTGTTACTATTACTGATGTAGAAGCAGCGCAAAAACGGCTTTTAGGTATTGCTCATCAAACACCAGTAATTACCTCTGATACCGTCAATGAACTGACTCAAAGCCAAGTATTTTTTAAATGCGAAAACTTTCAACGGACGGGAGCATTTAAGTTTCGTGGTGCTTATAATGCCTTAGTCCAATTATCAGTAGAACAGAAAATCAACGGTGTGATTACCTATTCTTCTGGAAATCATGCTCAAGCCATAGCTTTAGCAGGAAAATTACTCAATATTCCCACAATTGTAGTTATGCCTGATGATGCACCAATAGTCAAACAAACTGCAACCCTTGGTTATGGCGCGGAAGTCATTTTGTACAACCGTGACACAACTAACCGAGAAGAATTAACCAAAAATCTCGCAGCAGAACGCCAATTAACTTTAATTCCACCTTATGATCATCCTCATGTAATTGCTGGACAAGGTACAACTGCATTAGAACTAATTCAAGAAGTGGAACAACTAGACTACTTATTAGTATGTTGCGGTGGTGGTGGATTAATTTCTGGTTGTGCCGTTACTACAAAAGCACTTTTACCTAATTGTAAAATAATTGGCGTAGAACCGGAATTAGCTGATGATGCTACTCGCTCTTTTTACACCAAAACCCTGCAAACTGTCCATAATCCCCAGACCATTGCTGATGGTGTCAGGACTCCCAGTTTGGGCAAAATCACCTTTCCCCTAGTCTTGCGATACGTAGATGATATGGTGACAGTATCGGATGCAGGCATAATTCGCACCATGTTCTTGATTTGGGAACGCTTAAAAATCGTTGTTGAACCTACCGGAGTTATAGCCGCAACAGCATTATTAGAAGGTGTAGTTAAAGCACTGGGGGCGAGAATTGGCGTAATTATCAGTGGTGGAAATGTAGATTTATTGCAAGTTAGTCAATTGAAACAACTTGATCATCTTTTACATTACTAGCTTAATTATCTAACTACTTGATTTTCTCTAAATTGATGTGTTACTCTTTATTTATCCTTAATCTACTGTTTCTTGATAGATTTATAGTATTTTAAGAAAGAGTGATTAATAACACTGTCCAAAACCCGAGTTTTTAGCAATCAGGAATCTTATTTTATGCCAAAAGATTGGTTAGAATGGCACGATCTTTACAATACTGAACCCAAATTACAGCAGCGTTTAGAAATCGTTAGGGAATATATTTCCTATAGTTTGGATAACTCCCCAACAGGGGCTATTCGGGTAGTTAGTGCTTGCGCTGGTGATGGACGAGATTTATTAGGAACATTAGCAGATCATCCCCGCGCTAAAGATGTATATGCAAGATTAGTAGAAATTAATCCTGGGTTAGTTGAACGGGGACGTGCAACTATAGAATCATTGGGTTTAACAAAACAAATTGAGTTTATCAATGGTGATGCTACTGCTGCTGATAATTATGTAGGAGCAGTACCAGCAGATATTGTCATTGTTTGTGGTATTTTTGGCAATTTAGCTGATGAAAATGAACTCAATCGTTTATTAGGAAACTTGAGTTTTTTGAGTAAAAAAGGTGCGTTTGTACTTTGGACTCGTGGACATTCTAATGGTATTGCTTATTCAGAAACAGTGCGTAAATACTTCCGTGATTTTGGATTTGAAGAAGTGAACTTTAAACTCACAGCCACAGGAGATATGGGAGTGGGGATTCATCGTTATTTAGGCGAAAATATACCTACACCCAAAGAAGAAAAATTATTTGTATTTTCTGGCGTTCCAAATAAGGCGAGGTAAGAAATGTCTATTGCAAGCACTACCATATCCAGTTGGGATCAATTATTAGAAAAAGCTCGACAAAATACCTCCGCTCGTCGAGTCAAAAGACCAGGACAAGCACCTTCTACTGCTCCTATCCCTAGCAGTCTGTATAAACTTCCTCCTGAAAGAAAACCACCAGTATTATTATATAGAGATAGTAACTCTTGGTGTCCTTTTTGTGAAAGAGTTTGGTTTGCCTTAGAAGAAAAACAAATACCATTTGAAACAGAATTTATTGATCTGAGTAATAAACCGAAATGGTACACAGATTTAGTGCCAACAACCCTTGTACCTGCTGCTAAAATTGAGGGTAAGTTAGTTTATGAATCTAAAGACATTCTTTTAGAATTGGAAGAACACTTTGGCGAAACATTGTTACCTGAAAATCCAGAAGAAAATGCGATCGCCAGACAATGGATCGAAGATGCAGAAACCAATGGTTTTCGAGAGATTGCTTACAAATTTCTGAGACAACCTCCAGAAGATGCCAAAGAATCAGCAAATTTACAGGCAGAATTTGAAGCTAAATTAGATGAAATTGAAAAAAATTTAGGGAGATATCAAAAACCCTATTTTTTATCAACATTTAGCCTGGTAGATATTATGTATAGTCCCCATTTAGATAGATTGGCGGCTAATTTACCAGTATATAGAGGATATCACATCAAAGGAAATCCTCGTTTTCCTCTCATCAATGTTTGGTTTGCAGCACTTAAAAAACGTCCCGCTTACAACCGAGTGAAATCAGACAATATTACCAATAATTTACTTTTACGGCGGAGATTTGGTGTAGAACCTATTGGTAGTCCCTTACCTTTAGATTTAGCTGATACTGAATTTATTGAATATCGAGCAGAAGCAGCAGAAAGATTAAGTGATAATCGAGAAATTGCTATTAGCGATATTCTCAAAAATTCTGGAGTTCAATCTTTAGGTGATATCTCAATAATTAAGGACTCTGTTGATTTTCACTTACGATTATTAGCTGATTATCTCCTTAATGGTAATAACGAA
>OMJF01000112.1 GCA_900299285.1 Anabaena sp. 54
CCCAAAGCAGCAGGAATCAAACAGGGATTCTTTTACGGGAAGGGGGAACGATTTAAAGTGGGTGTGGCCTTAGTAAAGTTTTTTTAGTTAAAACAATGTTTTTTTCTGTTCACCTACTTAACTTCTGCCGTAATATCTTTACTGGTTTCTACTTGTCCATAAGGTGTTAATAGTTCTGTTAGATATTGTTTTGCGAATTAATCATGTATAAAGCGCGTCATCTGATTTTAATTCCTGTTGCCATCTACCTAATACTGCTAATTCACACGAATCTAGCTAATAATTCCTCACGGGATAATTGTAAAAGCAAAGGAGTAAATTCTTCTCTATTCATAGCAATCAGAGGGTTGATAATTGTTGCTAATTGTGAATCAACTTCCCCAAAACGCACTTGCAAGATACTTTCAATCATAGCGCGTCTTTCTCTTTCTATCCCTCTATCAAGTCCTAGTTTTTCTCCTTCTTGTCGTTCTTGTTTTTTAATCTCTTCTAACTGTTGTTGATACATTTGGGATAATTTCATAATTAACTCCTGATCATCTTGATCAATATCGTGTTCCTGACGCTGACGAGCCGATAACACAGCAATTAAGTTATGTACTAATTCTATAATATCCCCAAGGAACGGACTATTATTTGCTAGTGCTTCTAATTCTTCCACTGCTTGTCTTTGTACTTTTCCTCTCCCTAAAACCCTTAAAAACAGTGTTTCGGGTGTACTGGGTAGTTGATGAATCACCACAACTACGGTTTTTAATCCTGTTGATAAAAAATAAATGCCTTTTCCCCAGTTTGTTTCATCTAGAGTACCATTAAAGCTCTCTAGTATATCTACTGATGCTGTTGGCGTAAAAATCCATAGTTGAGGTAATTCGGTTTCATTGATTCGCGTCTCATTGCGTTTAGCTTGCCGTTCTAAATCCGCATGAACGTCAAATAATTTACCTATACAACTGCGAATTTCACTTTTGCTGACAGGATTACGGAATGGTTCAAATATGGCATAATTTGTAGCCATTTTCCCCAGCAACCCTATTTTTTCTAGTCCTTGTGCCGGTTGTGGATCAGGAATAAATAATAGGTCAATTTGTCTAACTTCTGCGGTAATATCTTTACTGGTTTCTACTTGTCCATAAGGTGTTAATAGTTCTGTTAGATATTGTTTTGCGAATTGATCATGTATAAAGCGCGTCATCTGATTTTAATTTTGGACATTCTGATTCTAACAGTTTCTCAGGAATTTTATTCCTTGTTCACTGGTAAAGGTGCGGGTTTAACTAAAACTTGAAAAATTCTGCCATTACGCTCTACTTGCACTTGTAAAGGAATACCAATTTTACTATTTTCTACTAATTTTTGCACCTCATCAACTTTCAAAACCGGTTGATTATTAATACTTTTAATCACATCCCCTGGTCGTAGTCCAGCAATAGCCGCCGGTGAGTTAGGAACAATTCTAACTAATAAAATTCCTTGATTTGCAGCTAAATTTATTTTGTCACCAAATCTAGTAGTTATTTTTTCCTTGACTTCCGGTGTGAGTGTTACCATTTGTATTCCCAAATAAGGATGATCAACTCTACCTTTAGCAATTAATTCTTGGGCAATTTTTTGGACTGTATTAATAGGAATAGCGAATCCTAAACCCTGAGCGCCTTGAATAATTGCTGTATTCATACCAATAACTTCACCACGGGCATTTAATAATGGTCCACCGGAATTTCCGGGATTAATTGCTGCGTCTGTTTGTAGATAATCAACGCGCTTATCACTCGCACCAATATCACTACTAGAACGGTCTGTGGCGCTAATAATTCCAGAGGTGACAGTATTATTTAAACCCAAGGGATTACCAATAGCAATTACGGCCTCTCCTGGTTGTAAAGTGTCAGATTTACCTAATACTAGAGTGGGTAATTTATTCGCATCAATTTGAATAACTGCCACATCTGTTATCGCATCTTCTCCTAATACTTTACCCTTAAAAGTTCGGCCATCTTTAAGAGTAACTGTCACTAAATCAGCACCGTCTACAACATGAGAATTGGTCAAAATTTGCCCAGATGAATTAATTATAAACCCAGAACCGCTACCTCTTTCTACTCTTTCTCTGGGTTGTGATGGAATTCTGTCACCGAAAAAGCCGCGAAAAAAGGGATCAGAAAATTCATCAGGAACTTGAGTAGTGACAGTTCTAGTTGAATCAATGCGAACTACAGCATTACCGGTTTTTTGCACTACTTGAACAACAAAGTTAGGATCTCCAGAGGAGGAAAAGATCGCAGGAGGAGCAATTTCTGTTGTGGGTACGGTGTTTTTTTGCGTTTGAGCATGACTGGGTTGAATTTGTGCGCTGGTTTGCTTCAAACTGGTGCAACCTCCCAGCATTACAACCATGACACCATAGGCTGCAATCCATTTTTTACCTTGATTTCCCAATTTTTGTCCTAAAAACCTGGTATTCATATTTTTAGTGCCAATAGTTTGATTATTAATTTTCATGATTTTTCTTTTCAAGAAATATTGTAAATTGAAACTAAGTTGATCAGATGATCAGATCATCAAGTTCTGTTCCCTAATTCTGTGGACACACTCGACACCAGAGGCCTCACCCCAACAAATTCCTACAGATCAAGGCAATTTTTGCTACAATGCTTTTCCTGAAACACTATTGAAAGCATCCCCAGCAGCAACTGTATCTAAAACACTTGCCATTATCCCATGGATATGTTGTAATATGTTAGGAATCAAAATAAACAACATATATGCAGCCTGACCGCAGCAAAGATGAACAACCTGGTTAACTATTTTGCACACAAAACATTTATCCCACAACTAAAATTGAAAAATTCCTGTCAATCTTCTCTAACTGCGTTATGATAACTATCACAGGACTAAAAACCTTGTAGACTGCATATCGTCACTACTATTAAGCCTAATTGGCCTTTAGTGGTGGTAATTACCGTACAAAACTCAATTCTCAAGCAATTTACTATCATTAGTTATGGTAAACTAGAAAAGTTAAAACTAGCTTTGCTAAATAAACCATAATTGCTCCACGCATAGGTAATAATTGCTAACGGAAGGCTGTTTTAATCAAGCATTTACACACAAAAATCTGAAATACACCAAGGTTATGATTCAGCAAGTAATTCACCCAATGGTGAAATTGCAACGTAACGTGCAATCACTGGTAGAATCCAATATTATCAAACCCAATGATAGAATTTGGAAGATTGCCTTACTCTACGGCGATGAGTGGCAACATTGGAAACAAGAGTTGTTAGACTTTGGATTTAGCACTCAAGATCCAATTAGCGATTTATTGGCGGTAGAAACATGGGACGACGAATAAAAATTTATTGTGGGGAAATTATCGAGGCGAACCCGCCATTAGGAACACAGGAAAGCAGAACAGGGTTTTTGTCCAGAAAACTAACAGTGGAGTTTGGAGTTTGACCGGTTAGATCTTCCCTATTTTATTCCTAAACAGGCACTAGTTAAACCATCAACAACGAAATCAGTCTATTGTCCAGATGTTTTGTTGATAGATTCCAGTAACCTAGTTAATGAACCATAATCTTCCCGGAATTGAACCTCACCGCTAACCAAATTCTTCTATCTACTGACTGATTTTAATGCCTGAGCTAACTCTTGTGCGGTATGATAGCGACGGGCAGGTAAAGATTCCGTAACGCATTCAATTACTTGTCTTAACTGATTACTAATGGCCGGTATACCCTTAACATCAAAGCGAAAATTTCGCCCCTGTTGACGATAGAATTTTAAAGGATTTTCCCCAGTTAATAAAAAAATTAGCGTAGGACCGATAGCATATAAATCAGATTGGGTGAGAGGTTGTCCGCGTTCCTGTTCAGGGGCGCAGTAACCTTGAGCACCTATTCTTGTCCCTGGTTTTGTGCCAATTTCTTTGACAGCACCAAAATCCAAAACCACAATACTATTATTACTACCTCGCACCATTAAATTAGCTGGTTTAATATCCCTGTGAATTAGTGGCGGTTCTTGGCTATGAAGATAATCTAGAATATCACAAGTTTGTACCATCCAGGCGATCGCTTGTTGAAGTGTCACAGGTCCTGTTAAGGAAATCCGTTTTTCTAAATCTTGTCCGTGAATTAATTCCATGGCCAAGTATTTTTTACCATCTTCCACAAAGAAATCATAATACTTAGGAACTCCCTCATGATTAAGGTATTTGAGAATACTTGCCTCTCTTTCAAATAACTCTCGTGCTTTGGGAATTTTTGCCATATCAGCATTCATTTCTTTTAATACCAGCAATTGTGGTACATTAGTAGTATAACCTGTAGCATCCCAAGCTAAATAGGTAGTACCCATGCCACCTTTTCCCAACGTGCGTATTACTTGATAATGGCGAATAGTCTTTTGTACGAAAATGGGTTGGCCACAATGAACACAAAATACATTTCCCGGATCATTTCCCTCATGGGTACAACCGGAAGGGGGAGATAGGGGTTTTATAACCTGATTAATTTCCCCAACCAGGGACGATAAAGGGGAAGTAATTACAGGAGATAATTTCTGAATTTGCACCTGGATTAAAGGACCACCTATAGCCAATTGCAGAAGAGAATTATCTGTGAGTATAGACTTGGTAATTAAACTACCATTCAGGAAAGTACCATTAGTGCCTTGACTAATGATTTCCCAATTGTCTCCGTTGGCATTAGTAATAAGTCTTAGTTCTAAATGATATCGAGAAACAGAATTATCACTCAAGACAATGTGGTTATCCACCGACCGACCAATGCGAATGACGGTAGAATCCTCAAAAGACCACTGCTGGAGCGGTGTTTTTGTGATTTTTTCTAATAGAGTTAAAGTAATCACAATGCAACCTAAAACCTCAGAACAAAAAACTAAATTGATGACAAACCGGGTTGAGATGGAGAGACTTTTACTCGTACAAGTATAGCTGTAATGTTATCATGACCATTGTATTCATTGCCCAACTCAATTAAATCTTGAATACCTATTTTTAAGTCACTATCATCACTCAATAAAGGTTGAAGATGGGTTTGCCAATGAGTTTCTAAGCATTCATTATCTGATAAACCATCTGATACCAACAGCAGCAGCAGATCTTCATGAATATCAAAAAAAGATATATCGGGATGGAGGAAATTGTGATCGCGCGGACCAAGAGCCTGGGTGAGTTGGTAAGCATCGGCACGGCCATAAGCTATAGTTGGTTCTACACCTCTAGAAATTTCCCGTTGAGCGACTTCATGATCTATAGTTAGTTGTACTAGTCCTTCCTTGTGAGTTAAGCAATAAAGACGACTATCTCCCACATGAGCGATCGCTGCTTGATGATCCTCAAGTAACAACATTACCAAAGTAGTACCCATGCGCCCCATTCCCGAACGGGCTTGTTGTTGATTCAGGTCATAAATGGCTTGGTTAGCTAAATAAACCGCCTCTTTAATACTTTCCCGATTAGGTAATTCCCCACTAGTCCAGGTTTCTTGAAAGTATTTACGGATAGTGTTCACAGCCAATTTACTGGCCACTTCACCTCCTGCGTGACCACCCATACCATCACAGAGAATATACAGACCTGTCTTTGTGACAATAGCACCTTCTGGTAATTCTTGTTTGTGAACTTTGCTATCAATAGCAAAATAGTCTTCATTGTGATTTCTTTGACTACCAATATCAGTATATGCTGCATATTCCCAACTAATTAACGGCGGGGATAGCGGTATATTTAGAATCTGATCACTGATGATTCTGTCTTCCGTTTCATTGTCCAATTGTAAGATAGTCAGGGAAGAATCAGGGTTTTGTCTATAAGATCGTTCCTCCGTATCCGTGGATATTTCTGACATAGATAACAGAGAACAAGTAGTTTCCAACTGTGTCAGAGTTGGCATCTGCTCAGACTCAATATCCCTTAACCCTATATCCAGTTTACCAGAAAAATCAGTATTTAATACAACATTATTAGTAGTATTAATGCGGTTTTTATCAATTAAATAAGTACCACAATTTTGACAGAATTTATTATGATCAGAGTTGGGAAATGTACACTGGGGGCAAATCAGCATCATAGAAGTTCCTTGATTTTCCTGCTTCAGGAATCAATTGGCATTGATAAATAATGTATAGATTGGGTTGAAGTAGCTTCACTTAGTAAACTTTAGGTACAAATAACCCAAGAGATTTGTTATTTTTTGCCTTGCTCAACCCAACAAAGCAAAAAATGGTGAAGGTATTGAGTATTACAGTAGATTAATTTACTTTTCCGGTGCATAATTGAGGCTAGTGAGTTCTGTGGGAGTAAGTTCTCGCCATTGTCCTGGTGCTAAACCATGTAATTGAATATTAGCAATACTCACCCTAATTAAGCGTAAAGTTGGAAAACCCACAGCGGCCGTCATGCGACGAACTTGGCGGTTTTTGCCTTGAGTGAGGGTCATTTCCAGCCAAGCCGTGGGAACACTTTTACGAAATCTAATAGGGGGAATGCGTTGTGTCACCGATGGTTCTTCTAACAATAACCTAACTTGGGCGGGGGCAGTGCGATAATCTTGAATTTTGACTCCAGTTTGTAACTGATTAATTGCATCCAAGGTAGGGATGCGTTCTACTTGCGCCCAATAGGTACGTTGATGACCAAAGCGGGGATGAGCGAGACGATGCTGGAACTGTCCATCATTTGTTAACAACAGTAATCCTTCACTATCCCAGTCTAAACGACCCACAGGATAAACATCGGGAACATCTATATACTGTTTGAGAGTGATATGTTGAGGACTTTCTTGAGTAAATTGGCTCAGGACTCCGAATGGCTTGTGAAAAATGATATAGCAATTATTCATAAAATATAGGAGTCAGGAGTCAGGAGAAAGAAGAAAGAAGAAAGAAGAAAGAAATCAAAGTTAATAAAAATCAATTATGCCAATTACCAAAATCAGTCGTAGATCCTTTTTATTTCTGAGCGGAGCAACCCTCGCACAGGGACTAACAATCACATTACCCAGTTACGGCCAAGCCATACAGGTCAACAAAAGTCAAATTAATGGTATTCCTTTTTATCAAACCATAGTTGACCTCACAGACCCAAAAAACTTAATCACAATGGGTTTAGCCAAAAATGCCAGCTTTGCTAACACAATTCAAAAAACCAGTGGTGATGAAGAATTTAATCAATTAGTGCTGCGTCATGGAGCTACAGTAGTGGCCAATGGCACATTTTCTGCCAAAAATCCCCAAAAAACAGTTATGGGTAATATGGTAGCAGGGGGAAAATTTCTCAAATACCGTCCTTGGGAAAACTTTGGTACTACACTGGGGTTAGGAATTGGCAACAAACCGGAAATAGTCACAGCCAGAGCGGACGGTAGACCAGAATGGAATAAACATTGGTTTTCCCTAACTGGTGGACCGAGACTATTGCGACAGGGGGAAATTTGGCTTAACCCCAAAATTGAAGGTTTTAAAGATCCCTCTGTGTTGAGTAATAGCAGTCGAACAGCCATTGGTTTTACCAAAGACGGTACAAGGCTTATTTTAGCCAACTTTGAAATTGCCCTCTCTTTGCCCGAAGAAGCGGAAGCCATGAAAGCCATAGGTTGTTATGAAGCCATGAATTTAGATGGTGGGGCTTCTAGAGCTTTAGCCACTAAAAATAGTATTTTAGTTCCTCCTGGCAGACCTTTAACTAATGTAATTGTCATTTATGATGCCACTAATCCTGCTCCTGCTGATTTACAACAGGCATGGTTAAAATTTCAGCAAGGAGAACGCCCTTCTATACCCACTTCATAGAATCAGACAATTACCAATTACCACCCCTGAATACAGATTAAGGGGTATAATTTTCCATCTTCAATTCTTAATTTTTAACTCCCCACAGGGCTTGACGGCAAATACGACTATAAAGTTACGGTTCACCCCAATTCCTGAAAGTATTAATTCTCATACATTAATCAATGTGAACGCACATTAATCCATGAGATCACTAGACATAATTTATAAAATTCACCGTTCCCTTAACGGTTCGGTAAACCACCCTTCATGGCATGGCTACCACTGATTTTATATGATAAAAGCCTAGTTTGGGATTTAATTCCCACCATAGCCTAAGCCAATTGATTGCTATTGATTGCTATTGACAGTTAGTTAATGCAATTTTATCAAAAAAAGGATTCAGTAGTATGCTGATGCTCTTTTTTTAGATTTCCTTTGATTCATTCATTTAGTAATTTTATACGGAGTAAAAAACCAAAATGGCAAAAGTAGTTGGAATTGATTTAGGTACGACTAACTCCTGCGTAGCAGTAATGGAAGGTGGTAAACCCACTGTTATCGCTAATGCGGAAGGTTTTAGAACCACACCCTCTGTGGTTGCCTTTGCTAAAAATGGTGATAATCTAGTTGGTCAAATCGCTAAACGTCAAGCGGTAATGAACCCCGAAAATACTTTTTATTCTGTAAAACGCTTTATTGGTCGTCGTTTTGAAGAAATCACTAATGAAGCTACGGAAGTTTCCTATAAGGTTCTCGGTAGCGGTGGTAACGTTAAAGTAGATTCTCCCGGCGCTGGTAAACAATTTGCTCCTGAAGAAATCTCCGCCAAGGTTCTGCGCAAATTAGTGGAAGATGCTAGTAAGTATCTGGGGGAAACTGTTACCCAAGCAGTAATTACCGTTCCCGCTTATTTCAATGACTCCCAACGTCAAGCAACCAAGGACGCTGGTAAAATCGCTGGTATTGAGGTATTACGGATTATCAACGAACCTACCGCTGCTTCTCTAGCTTATGGTTTTGATAAGAAGAGCAATGAAACTATCCTAGTATTTGACTTGGGTGGTGGTACTTTTGACGTATCTGTACTGGAAGTTGGTGATGGTGTATTTGAGGTATTATCAACCTCTGGCGATACTCACTTAGGTGGTGACGACTTCGATAAAAAAATCGTTGATTTTCTGGCAGAAAAGTTCAAAAAAGATGAAGGTATTGACCTCCGTAAGGACAAACAAGCTTTACAACGTTTGACGGAAGCGGCCGAAAAAGCCAAAATTGAACTTTCTAGCGTTACCCAGGCAGAAATTAACCTACCATTTATCACCGCCACTCAGGACGGACCAAAGCATTTAGATACAACTCTCACTCGCGCCGAGTTTGAAAAACTCTGTTCTGATTTAATTGACCGTTGCCGCATTCCCGTGGAAAATGCTCTCAGAGACGCGAAATTAAATAAAAGCAATATTGATGAAGTTGTTCTCGTTGGTGGTTCTACCCGCATTCCTGCGGTGCAGAATGTGGTTAAATCTGTATTAGGTAAAGAACCTAACCAAAGCGTTAACCCTGATGAAGTGGTAGCTGTTGGTGCTGCTATTCAAGCGGGGGTTTTAGCAGGTGATGTTACTGGTATCTTGTTGTTAGATGTAACACCGTTGTCTTTGGGTGTAGAAACCTTGGGCGGTGTCATGACTAAGATTATCCCTCGTAACACTACAATTCCTACCAAAAAATCAGAAGTGTTCTCTACTGCTGTAGACGGACAAACTAACGTGGAAATTCACGTTCTCCAAGGTGAGAGAGAATTTGCTAATGATAACAAGAGTTTAGGTACTTTCCGTTTGGATGGTATTCCTCCTGCTCCTCGTGGTGTTCCCCAAATTGAAGTTACTTTTGATATTGACGCTAACGGTATTCTCAACGTTGCGGCTAAGGATAAAGGTACTGGTAAGGAACAATCTATTAGTATAACAGGTGCTTCTACTCTTGACAAGAATGATGTAGAACGCATGGTCAGAGAAGCTGAGAAAAATGCTTCTTCTGATAAGGAGCGTCGTGAAAAAATTGAACGCAAGAACCAAGCTGATACTTTAGCTTATCAAGCAGAAAAGCAGTTACAAGAATTGGGTGATAAAGTCCCTGCTGCTGATAAGACTAAGGTTGAGGGTTTAGTGAAAGAAGTCCGGGACGCTATAGCCAAAGAAGATGATACTCAAATTCAGAAATTAACACCAGAACTGCAACAAGCTCTGTTTGCTATTGGTAGTAATATTTACCAACAAGCTGGTGGTGATGCTGGTGCTGCTGGCACTCAATCCCCCGGTGGTGGTTCTGCTCCCTCTGGTGATGATGTCATTGATGCTGATTTTACCGAAAGCAAGTAGTTTTACTAGGATTATAGCGGGGCAGATATGATTTAATTAATACCCACCACTATTAAGGCTGAGTGGGTATTTTTTTATGCCTACTAATTTATAATAAGATAGTTCTTCCTTATCAAGTTCATGATAACAAATTTAAAAGCAAATGTCAACCCCTTGATCTTCTTTATTGGCGTTTTTTTGGAAGCAAAAGCCTTGACTATTTTTAATAGTCGTTTTTTTAGGTTAAAATAGACAACACAATCAGGTGATTAATCATGACAAAATCTACACCGCAAAGGGTTGTCCGTCGTAGTTGAGTATTTCCCGAAATTTAGTAGACCCAAGAAAGAAAAGCTTAGAAAAAAGCTAGAAGACAGGCTTTTTCTGATATTAAGAATCAAATAGTCCTGAAAGATAGCTCAGAAGTAATCAATTGTAAAAATGAACTTTTTCTCCCAACTAATTATTAAAGGTAAGAAGGTAAATAAAAATGGCTTACAGTGATTTTAAATTAAGTGAAATTATCCAAAAATTTGAATTGACATTAAATGAAATATCAGGATTATTTGGAGATATACCAGAGGAAGAACCTAGTAATTTGCTAACAACAATCCTCAAGGAGAATGTTGATTTAGCCGTTTCAATTAATACTGAAAAAGCCCGTTCTGAGATGATAATTAGTCCAATTTTACTTGAAGTAAGAAGAAAGTTAGATAATGAAATCAGTTTATTTTCGGGAGTAGATTTTAATGTTGATAATCAACAAGGTTTAAATAGTTTTTGTGATTTCCTAATTAGTCTTTCTAAAGAACAGCTTTTTGTTCGCGCACCTGTAATTACATTGGTAGAAAGTAAAAATGAAAACTTGAAATTAGGTTTGGCTCAATGTATAGCTGAAATGCTGGCTGCTCAATTGTTTAATGAATAAAAACAAAATGCGATTAAGATTGTTTATGGTGCTGTAACTATCGGTACTATTTGGCAGTTTTTGAAGTTAGAAAATAAAACTATTTCTATTGATTTAAGTGAATATTATATCAAGGATGTGAAAAAGATTTTAGGAATTTTAATAAGTGCAATTAAGCAGGAATAGTTGAATGATTGTCTGAATCAGAATTTTCATAATTAGAGGATATACAGGATGGGTTTATTTGTGAGTATCATAATTGATTAAATTCATATAATATAACCATTCCGATTTACAGCAATTTGAGATCAAACCCGCCACAAGAAGGTTATTGAAGATAATGTCTGAATATTCCTTCTTGTTCCCTGTTAAGAGTTAAGAGTTAAGAGTTCCCTCGAACCAGTTGTTAAATTAACATAACAAGTACGGTAGAACCCAAAATCTTTAATAGAATCTGTTGGCGCGTCTATTAGGTTTTTACCTCCCTACTCACCTGATTTATCTCCAATTGAGTTATGTTGGTCAAAATTAAAAGGAATTCTTCGTTCTGCTAAAACTCCCACATTTGATGCTCTTGATGAAGCTATTACTGATGAAAATGCTATCAACTGGTTTAATCATTGTGGCTTATTTTTTGAGCCTATTTAGATAGCTCTTTTTGTGGCGGGTTTGATCGCAAACTGCTGTAAATCCAAATCTTTTATATAATTAATTTTGCCTGCCTAAAGCCCAAATACCCCGTGGTGTCCTAAAATACCGGGGTAGGCACGGGGGCGCTACCCCTACAACCTCTACATTAAATCCAATATATAATTAATTACCGTCCTAAAATCCAAATACTCCGTGGTGTCGTCAAATACCGGGGTAGGCACGGGGGCGCTACCCCTACAATTAAATCCAAATCTTTTATATAATTAATTTTGCCTGCCTAAAGTGTGAATCCTGTACTATTAAATTTTCGGGGTATTTTACAAACTATAGTCCCCAACTATGCGCTAGATAAGTTAAAGATGGAATAACTGACAATTGACTCTCCAAGGTTGCTTTTCTCATGCTCAAAACAATCACCAGACCTGAATTTGAGAAAATTCCCCCGCTGTTGGGCAGTTTGTGTAAGTATACAATCACTACTAAGGCGTGATATTTCATCTTGACATTTCGCAAAAATTAACCCAACTTGACTATTTAGCTGCATAGCTATTATTTATTTTAAATTTCCATGTCAACTCTCGTTATCGTCGAATCTCCCACAAAAGCTCGCACTATTCGCAACTACCTACCAAATGATTATCGGGTAGAAGCTTCCATGGGTCATGTTCGTGACCTTCCCCAGTCGGCCAGCGAAATTCCCGCAGCTGTTAAAGGGGAAAAATGGGCGCAGCTTGGGGTAAATGTAGAAGCTGATTTTGAACCGATTTATGTAGTCCCTAAAGATAAAAAGAAAATTGTTACTCAGTTGAAAGAAGCTCTCAAGGGTGTAACTGAATTGATTCTAGCCACTGACGAAGACCGGGAAGGGGAAAGTATTAGTTGGCATTTATACCAATTGCTCAAGCCGAAAGTGCCGACAAAGCGCATGGTGTTTCATGAAATCACTAAGGAAGCAATTCAAAAAGCTTTGAAAGACTGCCGTACCATTGATGAGCAGTTAGTCCGCGCTCAAGAAACTCGGCGCATTTTAGACCGATTAGTAGGATATACCCTATCTCCGCTGCTATGGAAAAAAATTGCCTGGGGATTATCTGCTGGTAGAGTACAATCTGTAGCAGTACGCTTATTAGTAAATAAGGAACGTCAGCGCCGAGCTTTTCATGAAGGGACATATTGGGATTTAAAGGCTAGTCTAGAGCGGGAAAAAAGTCTTTTTAGCGCGGTTCTGGTGACTCTTGACGGCACGAAAGTTGCTACAGGCAGCGATTTTGACCCTACAACTGGTAGGATTACCGCAGGTCGCAATGTGGTCTTACTCAATGAAGAGGAAGCGGAAGCCTTAAAAGCCCGTCTAGAAGCGAAAACTTGGACAGTGACGGATATGGAAGAACGGCCAGTCACTCGCAAACCAGCACCACCGTTTACGACTTCTACATTACAACAAGAATCTAACCGCAAATTGCGTTTGTCAGCACGGGATACAATGCGGGTAGCTCAAAATTTGTATGAGCAGGGGTATATTACCTATATGCGGACAGATTCCGTGCATTTATCTGATCAAGCGATATCTGCAGCCCGCGCTTGTGTAGAACAAAAATACGGTAAAGAATATCTGAGTCCCCAACCTAGACAATACACAACTAAATCTAAGGGCGCACAAGAAGCTCATGAAGCGATTCGTCCCGCCGGTAGCAGTTTCCGCACTGCTCAAGAAACTGGTTTGACTGGGCGGGAATTTTCTGTATATGATTTGATTTGGAAGCGTACTGTTGCTTCACAAATGGCTGATTCTCGTCAAACTCAAGTTACTGTACAAATACAAGTTGAAGATGCTGGTTTTCGTTCTTCTGGTAAGCGCATAGACTTTCCGGGCTACCTTCGCGCCTACGTTGAAGGTTCGGATGATCCTGATGCTGCTTTAGAAGATCAAGAGGTAATTTTACCTGCTTTGAAAGTTGGAGATCATCCTCAATGTCATGAACTGGAAACCGTCAGCCATGAAACCCAACCTCCAGCCCGGTATACAGAAGCAACTCTAGTCAAAACTTTAGAAAGTGAAGGTATTGGTCGTCCTAGTACCTACGCCAGCATTATTGGTACGATAATTGATAAAGATTATGCCCAATTGGTGAATAATGCCTTAATTCCCACTTTTACGGCTTTTGCTGTCACTGATTTACTGGAAAAACATTTTCCAGATATTGTTGATCCTAGTTTTACTTCTAAAATGGAGCAAACCCTAGATGAAATTTCCACGGGTGAGGCTCAATGGCTACCTTACTTAAAGAAATTTTATCTTGGTGAGCAGGGTTTAGAAACTTTGGTGAGGGAACAAGAAAGCGAAATTGACGCAAGTAAAGCTAGAACTGTAGAATTAGAAAATTTAGATGCTAAAGTCCGTATTGGTAGATATGGTCCTTACATTGAAGTTACCAATGGTGAGGAAGTGTTTACCGCTTCTATCCCTAAAAATCTGACTCCGGCTGATCTTAACCCTAAACAGGTGGAAATCCTGCTTAAACAAAAAACCGCAGGACCTGACCAATTTGGTCGTCACCCGGAAACTGGCGAACCAATTTATATTAAACTGGGTACTTATGGTCCTTATATTCAATTAGGCGATAAAACTGAGGAAAATCCTAAACCTAAACAAGCTTCTTTACTCAAAGGTGTGACCCCCGAAACTCTTACCCTAGAAATGGCTGTCGGTTTATTGTCTCTACCCCGTGCTTTGGGAACTCACCCAGAAACTGGAGGTAAAGTCCAAGCTAGTTTAGGACGATTTGGACCCTATGTAGTTCATGACCAGGGGAAGGAAGGGAAAGATTACCGTTCCCTAAAATCTACTGATGATGTCTTGACAATTTCCCTAACTCGTGCTTTGGAATTACTGGCCGAACCAAAAAAAGGACGTTCTGCGACTAAGAGTAAGTCTAAAGCAGCTTTACGGGAGTTGGGAACACATCCAGAAGATGATGCACCCGTTAGTATTTATGATGGTCCCTATGGTCCTTATATTAAACACGGGAAAACTAATGCTAGTATTCCTGAAGGTGAATCAGTAGAAAGTATCACATTGTCTACCGCTGTTGAATTACTTTCCGCTAAAGCGTCTACAATATCTCCACGCAAAACCACTAAATCAACTTCTAGAAGCAAAAAGAAAGATGCAGTAAGTTAGATATAGCAGCAGTCAGACGGAATAAAATTCTTGATCATCTCAACAATAACTATTCGCTATTACTAATTACCCCATTACTAATTAAGGATGTGATAATCTAATAAGTAAGGCAAAACACAAAATTGAAATCTCGTGGTAGTTAATACCATACTTATGGGAATTTGTCAACCATAAGCAAGGCTAAAGTGCGATCATACGCCGGTTTATGCCACCCTGTTAAATAAAATTGAGGTAGTATCTTAGGAGCGGTCAGTTTAATGGATTATATAGAAAAGGTACTGGAAAAGCTGAAAGAATTAGCTCGGAAGTTAATTGATAGCCTGCTAGGTCCACAGGCAGAACCGGAACCGGAACTAATTCCAATTCCTGTCCATGAACGTTCTACGCGCCGTCGCTAAAGTCCTCAAGGTGTGAAAGTTGAATTTACCAGCTTTAAGTATTCTTGTGCTGCACGGGCCAAACCTAAATTTGCTAGGACTTAGAGAACCCGGAATTTATGGTTCTTTGACTCTGGCAGAAATTAATCGTTTGTTAAATTCCAAAGCTATGGAGTTACAAGCACAAATATTACCCGTGCAGTCAAATCATGAAGGGGTTTTAGTAGATGCTATTCACGGGGCATTAGGATATCATCAGGGGATTGTCATTAATGCCGGAGCTTACACTCATACTAGTGTAGCTCTACGAGATGCGATCGCTGCTGTTAATTTACCTACTGTGGAAGTACATCTAAGCAATATTTATCGTCGGGAAGATTTCCGTCATCATTCTTATATCGCACCAGTGGTAATTGGTCAAATTAGTGGCTTTGGCGCTCAAAGCTATTTGTTAGGCTTGCAAGCACTAGTGTATCATTTAAGACAGTAAGGGGTGATGGGGAATAGGTAATAGGTAATAGGTAATAGGAAACAACGGACAACGGACCAATGACAACGGACCAATGACAACGGACCAATGACCACTGGCTAGCCTCTGATAAAAATTATGCGTTATTCTTTGGTAAATCGGGTTAAGGGTGCTTTTCTGGGAGCTTTTTTAGGAGAGAGTTTGACTAAACCGAACTTTTGTGATTTGGGTAAAATTTCTGTGTTGGGTATGGAAAGTTTAATTAGTTTGGGGAGGTTAGATGTAGATGATTGGTTAAAGCGTCAAGAACAAGCAGGGATTGAATTAAAAACAAATATTCACTCCTGGGGACAAATAATTTTCGCTACATTACCAGTGGTGATGTTTTTTCATGAAAATCCTGTGAAAATGCGAGAAAATATCCTAGAAGTGCAAAGAATATTTATATTGAACCAAGAACATGAGCCACTGATCAGAGATGCTAGTTTCATCATAGGATATGCGATCGCTAAATCCCTAAATGAAAAAATTGACCCTCTCAACCTGATTTCAGAAATAGTTAATTTTTTAGATCAAACATCAAGTTCTTTACCACAACAATTAATAAAAGTCAATGAATTATTAAAAAAAGGAGTGGGACTAGAAACAGCAAAAAAGGAACTGAACAGTCCAGAAACATTAATTAACAATATTGGTTTAGCTTTTTACTGTTTTCTGAGTACCCTAGAAGATTTTTCGTTGACCGTATTACGCGCTACTAAAAATTATGATGGTAACACGGATATTACTGGGACAATAGCGGGAGCGTTATCAGGGGCATATAACAGTATAGTTGGTATACCAGTAAATTGGCAAATTTCCTCATCATGGACTAATTCGTCACCATGGGGATTTGATAATTTTTCCCAAATGTTAGAATTAGCCGATACAATGATGTCGGTTTGGTCTGGAGTGTATGATTTTGGTGGTGATTTTGGCGAATTTACAAACAAAGGATATACTATCTTTGCTGCTCCTAAGATTATACGTAGACGTGCAAATGATATAGGATTACTATTTGATTTTTGAACAAAATTATGTATTGTCAGGTAGGTGTGGCTAAACCACACTATATGCAGGCGTTAAATAAAACTGCTATCCCCCCCTAAGTTATGATCTAGCTTGGGAGAGGGGACTATATCTGGGGTATTTTGCGGAAGGAAAGATGAAAACGCAGCGATTTTTGCAGTCCTTGAGACAGCAATTAAGGCCATGGCAGCGACAGTATAAAGCGCTATTTCGTAAGGGAAAGTACCACCAGAAACTGCATAAGCATTTTTTAAAAAATATACTTCTGTGTTTATCAGCAAATAATCATCAAGGAAAACAGGGAAAACACAGACAGAACCCAAAATTAACTACTAAATTAGTTACCAAAAATAGTGGTATTGATACGGTTATTTTCAGGTGGGTACATCAAAAACGCTCCTCAATAATTTTGGTATTGGCAATATTATCACTCACAAGTGTGATAGGAGATGATTTTTATAACCAACCAAGAATAAAAGTTGGTAATATTGCTTTACAAACATTTATTGCTCCCTATACAGATAATATTGAAGATCAAGAAGAAACGGAACTACAACGGAAAGCAGCTATAGATAATTCTGTACCAGTTTTGATGATTGATAATCAGATCAATAAGCAAATTAATCAAAAGTTAGAAAAGATATTAGCTACAAGTGATGAAATTCGCAGCATAGTTGGTATTTTTCCTTTTTTTGATAGTTCTGTTTTATCCCTTTATACTCAAGGTTATCTGAGGTCTGTTTCTGAATCAGAATGGCAAAAGTTAATAGGAATTTTGGATAATAACAGACAACAAAACATAAAAAAACAAAACTCTAAGTCGCAATTATCATTGTCTAATAGCGTGAGTGATGAAGCTGCTTTTCTGCAAGCATTATCAGAACTAGAAGCTTATCAATTTATGACAACAGCAAGTAATTTTTCAGCCCTGATTACCCAAATATTGGAAGTTAGAAAAAGATATAATCAAGGGATTGAGAAAGCATCACAAATAGAAGCTGGAGAGGAACTAAAACAGGTTTATAAAGAACCTATGCTTTTAGCTTTATCTGATAATGATTGGGCAAAAACACAGGCAGAAATTCGTAAAAGTGCCGAACGAATTATTGCCCAAGGTATAGCCGCTGGTTTACCCAAAAGTATTTTGCAGAATGCGGTTAGTTTACAGGTACAATTGTCTGTTCCTAGTGAGGCTGAATCCTTGGCAAAAAAAGTATTATTGGCAGTATTGCAACCAAATCTTAAACAAGATATAGCGCAAACTAAACAACAAGCTCAAATCCTAGCTAGAGAAATATCACCTGTAATGTTTACTGTCAAAAAAGGAGAGATAATTGTTAGTAAAGGAGAGAAAATTACACAATTAAAATTTGAGATATTAGAACATTATCGTTTGATTGGTCATCAAGTAAATTGGGTGGGTTTAACAGTTTTAGTCGCTGTTGTCACCTTAGCTATTTGGGTTTTTGTCTGGTTAGAAAGAAAAAGTCATAACTATTTGCGACAACGCGATCGCTTGTTAGTTTTATTACTTACTCTCACTGTTCCTGGAGTATTAGCACTTGGTTTACCCTATACCACCTGGAGCGCTATTGGTTTATTGTTAGGCAGTTTCTATGGACCAACTATAGGTGTTATGGTAGCAGGCTTACTGGCGTTAATACTACCAATTACAGTAGATACAAATGTTCTGGTACTGCTGGCGGGGGCTGTGGGCGGAATATTAAGTGCTTATGTAGCTCATAGATTGCGATCGCGCGAAGAACTAGCATTCTTAGGTGTTGTCACGGCATTAACCCAAGGTGGTATATATTTATTATTAAAAATCTTTACTGGTGAGGTATTTGGTTCAGGTTGGTATATCATTCAAGAAGCAGGTTTATTTGCCTTATCTGGTTGGGCTTGGAGTATTGTGGCTTTGGGTTTAAGTCCTTATTTGGAAACGCTGTTTGATGTCATTACCCCTATCCGTTTGGCAGAATTGGCTAACCCCAACCGTCCGTTATTAAAGCGTCTGGCCACGGAAGCCCCTGGGACTTTCCAGCATACTTTATTAGTGGCTACCCTGGCGGAAGCTGCCGCTAAAGAATTGGGCTGTAATGTCGAATTGGTCAGAGCCGGAACATTATACCATGATATTGGGAAAATGCACGACCCATTGGGATTTATTGAAAATCAAATTGATAGTCCCAATAAACATGAAACAGAAATAAAAGATCCTTGGAAAAGTGCAGAAATTATTAAAAAGCACGTCACAGAAGGATTAGTAATGGCCAAAAAACACAGTTTACCAACCGCCATTCAGGCTTTTATTCCCGAACACCAAGGAACAATGGCCATTGCCTATTTTTATCACCAGGCCCAACAAATAGCCCAGGAAAATCCCCAGATTGTAGTCAATAAAGCCGATTTTTGTTACGATGGACCTATACCCCAATCACGGGAAACAGGCATCGTCATGTTAGCAGATTCTTGTGAAGCTGCATTACGTAGTCTGAAAAATGCCACTCCAGATAAAGCACTCAATATGCTAAATAATATTTTACGGGCAAAATGGCAAGATGAACAATTAATCGCTTCGGGATTAACTAGGGAAGAAATGCCGCAAATTGCTCAAATATTTGTGGATGTTTGGCAACAATTTCATCATAAACGCATTGCTTATCCTAAGTCAAAAGCTGCTGATTCCTAATGAAAATGAAACTGTTAAACTAAAGATCAGAAAATAACAAAAGGAAGATTATGATGAGCGATCGTGATTATACTTTGATTATTGACAAAAGTGGTAGTATGTCCACACCAGACCAAGTGGGCGGCAGAACTAGATGGGAAATAGCCCAAGAATCTACCATTGCTTTAGCTAGAAAGTGCGAACAGTTTGATCCAGATGGCATTACAGTTTACGTTTTTTCCGGCAAATTTAAACGTTATGATGATGTGACAACAGCCAAAGTTGCCCAGATATTTCAGGAAAATGATCCAGCCGGTACAACTAACTTAGCTGGTGTATTACAAGATGCTCTGAATAACTATTTTCAACGCAAAGCAGCAGGTAAAACTAAACTCAATGGCGAAACAATTTTAGTGATTACTGACGGTGAACCAGATGATCGCAAAGCTGTATTTGAGGTTATTATACAAGCTACCCGACAAATGGAAAAAGATGAAGAATTAGGAATTTCTATGATTCAAGTCGGTTCAGATGCTCAAGCCACCAAATTTCTCAAAGCCTTAGATGATCAATTACAAGGTGTGGGAGCTAAATTTGATATTTGTGATACCATAACTTTGGATGATTTAGAAGACATGAGTTTGACTGATGTTTTAATGAATGCTATAACAGATTAATTCAGAGGATGTTTTAAAAGTCTAAGGGCGATTAGAAATCACATCTACACAGACAAAACCTGCCTACGCAGGTTTCAAATCCTTAATTTTTCCTTAGTCCAC
>OMJF01000113.1 GCA_900299285.1 Anabaena sp. 54
AGGTATGAAAATCAAATATTCTAGTTCTTAAACTCTTACTCTGGAGCGTCCTTGAGCGCCTCTGCGTGAGAAAAAATCATACCTTCATTCACCAACGCCGATTAATTAAATATCAGTTAAGTGTCGGTATTTTACCCGTAGCGGCAGGAGAAGAATTAATCAATACTTATTATTTAATAAATTTAATCAAATGATTCATTGTCTAAAACCATCCTTCTTGTTCGAGGGTTTCGATTAATTGCAAACCGCGAGGATCTCCTACTCCCAAAAGTGCTGCTTTGGTGTCTTCTCTCACTCCTAAGTCTTTGTCTTCAGCAAAAGCTTGAATTAGTGCATCTATGGCTGTAGCATAGACAACATTAGAAGGTAGTTCTTTACAAAGCTGGCCAATTGTCCAAGCGGAGTTACTACGCACAGCGGCTACAGGGTCTTTAACCAAGGCTTCAATCAGTGCCGGAATAGCACCTACAATAGCTTCATAACCTACTTCTGTCATCTGTGCTAGGGCGCTGGCTGACCAGAGACGAACTGCGGAAATATCGGTTCTGAGGGCATCTGTGAGGGGTGCTAAGGAACGAAAATCACGACAGTTTCCTAAAGCCCATACTACTCCTTTACGAACATAACCGTTCCCATCGCGGTTGAGTTGAATAATTAATGGTGCTACGGCTTCCGGGGCAGGGTTGCGGCCAATACCATAAGCAGCACTGACTCGCACTAGAGGACAATCATCTGTTAATAGATGGATGAGATGGGGTGTTGCTCGTTGATCTTGAATATTACAAAAAGCACGCGCTGCTAACATTCGTTCTTGGGGCTGGGGATTTTTCAGGAGGACCAGCATTAATTCTACATCAGGTTTTTCTACTTCTGATTCATCAGCAAGTGGTTCTATTTGGTCTAGGGGGGTAATAAGTTCCCCTTCGGTATCAAGTAGGCTTAGTTCGTATTCGTCGTACATAATGATTCCACTGTAACCCCTATTCCTAGATGGCGGTAATTCATGAATTACTAATTGTCAATTGTCAATTGTCACCTGACAGAAGTGATTTTACCATCCAAAGGGATTGTTCTTGATAACCGAGTTGATGATAAAGATTTAATGCGGGTGTGTTTATTTGAAATACTTGTAGTCCGATTTGTCTGTATCCCCTTTGTTTAGCCCAATTTTCTATATAATTCATTAATGCTTTGCCAATACCCCTATGGCGATATTCTGGCATGACATAGAGAAGAAAAATATGAGGATAGCGTGAGCCGCTGACCTGATCTATAGCATTTCCCACCCAAAGACAGCCTATGGGTGATTGCTGGTGATTTTTTGTTTCCTGTTTTGCATATACCCACCATAAAGGGGTATCACGGGAGAAATATTGTTCAACGGTACGGGTGAGGTGAGAAAAGTTTTGATTGGGGAATTGTTCTTGGTAAGTCCGCTCCATGAATTTTACCAAGAGGGCTTGATCTACAGTAGAACCTTGCTCAATAGCATAGCCTGGGAGTAAATTCACAATAGACCTATTCCCCAATTACTTAATTATCATCCCAATAGGTGCAGGGGCCGCCATGTCCGATGGTAAAAAGATCCGGGCGCTGACTGCGACTAAAGCAAAGGTAAAAATCAAGACTGCAATTAAAGGAGCGATATATTGACGAAAAAAGGCCATGATGTTTGTGTGAATAAAGAGGGAATATAGGGAATATATTGATTTTAACAAATATTCCGTTTAGTAAAAGCCTATGATTCCTGATTTTGATCTAATTCATCTAGGACCTTTTCACAATACCAATTTTCTGGCATTCCCGGAACATTGTCTTTAGCTTGTTGAATGAGTCTTTCCGCAGCAGCCACATCTCCAGATAATCTAGCAATTAGACGATTTTTTAAGTAATTGCTAGTAAATTCTGCGTCTGGTTGCTTGGGTATGGTAGGAGTAACTGTTTTCTGGGGTTCTCTCCGTAATTGCCAAAATAAGACGTAATAGAGCGCACCAAAAATCAAGATCAGGCTGATTGTTCCCAGGAGTGTGACGGGGTTAAAAGGCAGATTTTGCAGAACTAATTGTGAGATGACATAGCCCAGTAATAAACCTGTGACTATGAGAACAACTGTACCAGCAATAATAACTACTTGGGGTCCCATATATCTTCTTCTTCTAGTCCTGGTCTGTGAATTGCTAACGGTTTAGGATGCCAAGGGGCAAAAAATGGTAATAGTAGAAGTCCCGGTACTGCAGCAAAGATACTAATTAAGAAAAATAAAGGCCATCCTGTACTTTTGGCTAAAGAACCGGCTGGCGCAACTAGAATATCACGACTTACGGCCATAAAACTAGAAAGTAAAGCATATTGTGTGGCAGAATACCGCTGATTACACATACTCATCAAAAAAGCCACAAAGGCCGCTGTTCCTAATCCAGCACAAAAGTTTTCTATATTAATTGTCAGGAGGAGAAACTGATAATTTTTACCAACTTGTGCCAGAATTAAATAAGCTAGGTTGCTGACTGCTTGTAAAGCGCCAAATACCCAAAGTGAGCGATTTAATCCAATTTTACTCAAAAACGCCCCCCCTGCCAATGTACCAACTATTGTAGCTATTAATCCCATACCGCCTTGAATTGCGCCAATGTCGGTTTGTGTGAAGCCCGTTTGCAGTAAAAACGGCGTGGACATATTGTTGACAAAGGAATCACCGAGTTTATAAAGCACAATAAATAACAGAGTGAGTATAGCTTGAATCACTCCTTGACGCTGGATAAATTCCCCAAAGGGCAAAATTACAGCCTGGGTTAAGGATGTTGGGGGATTGATTTCTTTCGGTTCTGGTGCAAATAAAGTGGCAATAATTCCTAGTGCCATGGCCAGGGACATAAATAAGTATACTGATGACCAAGCTATTCTATCAGCAAGAATCAGGGCTAAAGAGCCTGTAAGTAGTAAAGCAACGCGATAACCCAGTACAAATACTGCTGCACCCGCGCCCATTTCCAGGGGTTCGAGAATATCCGTACGGTAAGCATCAGCAGCGATGTCTTGGGTGGCACTCAGGAACGCAATGACGACAGCGTTAATAGTTAGGAATTGCAGGGCTTGTTTGGGTTGCTGTAGGGACATGGCCGCGATCGCTATTAATAACCCAATTTGAATTACAATTAACCAACCCCGTCTCCTGCCTAAAAATGGCAATGTAACCCAGTCTAACAGCGGTGACCAGAGAAATTTTAAGGAATATGGCACGCCTACCAGGCTAAATAAGCCGATAGCCGTTAAATCTACCTTTTCAAGGGTCATCCATGCTTGTAAGGTCTTGCTGGTCAAAAACAAGGGCAGCCCGGATGAAAATCCGAGTAGGATCAAAGCTGCCATTTTTGGGCTACCGAAAACTCGCAGTAGGGATTTGACTGGATTCATTTTTACTCCTTACTTAGGATATTTGCAGTCATCTTGCCATACTGACATAGCGATCGCAAAATCAGGATTTTACTTTCTTTGTGGACAGTTCAATTAGATCTTCAATTTTCTTAATATTCTGATCTCCTGCTAGGTAGCCAATACCTCTATGTAAGTGTAAGCGAAATTGGGTAATCAGAGTTTCTCTATCTGTATCTAAACCGTCATTGTAACAGCGTTGTTTGAGTGCTAACAGCAGAATATCCGCTATTTCTCCCCCAAAAACCCGCCATGTCATCTCGACATTGCTATCTTGGGGAATAGGTACGGGTGACGGTGCTGCAGGTTCTGCAAGAGAACGACAAAAAGCCCACCGACATAATATGTTCCATTGTTCGATTTTGGTGCTGCGTTTGAGTTTGAGTAGTTGTTCTTTGGCTGTTTGGGAAAGTTTGATTCTTTCTATTGGTGATTCCATGATTTTGGTGTTTAAGAATATGATTTTATTTCACGCAGAGGCGCAGAGGCGCAGAGAGGAAGAGTTGAGAGTTTTTACCAAAAATAACCGGGTTTGATTGTGGTTTCTCGTTTTTTGGAGTTATATTGGAGTAGGTATTCACGGGCTATGGCTTCGGTTTCTTTCAGGTTTTGATATTCTTTTTTAGCGATTTCGGTGTCGGTGGAAAGGAGAATTACTTGGTGACTGGCTGAGGGAAAGTATCTTTCTACTAGGTTGTTACGGTGGGAGGAGTCTAGTCTTCCTAAGGGGGTGTCTATGGCTATGGGTAAACGTCTTCCTGATACTTTAGCTAATCCCCACAAAAATGCGATCGCTAATAGTTGTTTTTCTCCTGCTGAAAGCCGATGTTTGGGAACTGGTTTTCCTTTTAAATCATATAATGATAAGCCGAAGGTTTTACTGTCTATGGCTATGCGATGTACTAGGTCTGATTTATGTAATAAATACAGAAAACAGTTTTTTATTTCTTCTTCTAATTTATTCAATTTTTTTAGAGTTAATCTTTCTCGAAATACTTTTAATGTTTGTTGCACTTTTACCGCAGAATTAATAATATGTTCACTATTTTGATATTTAAGATTTTCTACTGTATATTCATTTAGTTCTTGTCTCAATTTTTTGATTTCTGTTTGTAATTCTATTAGTTTTTGATTCATTATTTCTGCTTGATATCTAATTTGATTAAATCCAGTTTGTGCCTCTTTGACTGCTTTTTGTAATTTCATATATTCCTCCGGTGCGGCTGCTGTTTGTATTTGTCTTTCTATGGTGAGTATTTCTTCTTCATAATTAGTTAATTCATCTAATTGCTTTTGGGCGATATTTTGACCAATTTGCAACCGATAGGTTATATTGTCAACTAAACTTAAACTTTCTTCATCTGCATTTAACCAAGTATTTTCTGTGAATAAGTTATTGCTATATAACTTATTGATATCCTCAGCTAAAAAAGATTGAATATTACTAATTTTAGTATTTTCTAGATTTAATTGTTTTAGCCAATTCATTAATCTTTCATCTCTCGCAATTAAGACATCTTTAGCTAATTGAATTTGTTGAGTTTTCAATTCTTTTTCTCCCTGTCTTTGAATTTGAGATAATAAAGGACTAATTAATGCTAAAGGTAAAACATCACCAGCTAGTTGACATAATGATTCACGTATCTTATTAGCAAGTTTGATTTTATTCTCTCTTTGTTGTTCTAATTGACTACGTTCAGCAGCAATTTTACCACCTTCATTCACAAATTTATCTAAAGCTTCTTCCTGAATTTTCTCTAATTCTGCAACTTTTGTATTAACAGTTGCTAATCTTTGTTCAATATCTTCATATTCTTCCTGTTTTTCATGAAGTTTATTTTCAATTTCTTCTAATTTACCTAAATCCTTATTATCTGCAAATTCCCGTTTTTTGCGATTTACCAAAATCTCTAAATCAATTGCTAATTTATCTGCTAATTCTAAACCCAAAAGTCCATTAATTGCGTCAACAACTATGGGTGGCGGTATTTCCTGTTCCGCAAGTTCTTTAACTTGTTCACCGTCAAAGAGAAATAAATTAGAAATACCTAAAGGTAGGATATTTTCTATATATTCATCCCAAATATTAACTAAAGAATCAATTGGCCAAGTTTCATCATCTCCTAGAATACCTAAATGGTCTTTACCATCTTTCGGATTTTTTTCCCAAGTTCGCACAACCCGATATTGTATTGCTTTATCTTCTTCAATATGTTCAAAAACCAATTCAATTCTGGTTTTTTCTGTGGGGTTAGCTTTACTATTGACACATTGGGTTAAAAAATCACTATAACTCAGATTTCCCCGCGTTGAACATTGGGCGCGTTGTCCATATAATGCAAGCCGAATGGCATCTATTAAGGTGGTTTTTCCGCCACCATTCATTCCTCCTAAAAGGATAATTGGTCGGGCGTTATCTTCATCAATTTTGGGGTTGAGGTTGATGATTTGTTTACCAGCATAAGGACCGAAGTTTTGCAGAACTAATTCTAGAAAGATCATGGTTTTTTGATTTGTTTTATCTAGGAATACAGGGCGAATATAATTCGCTTCTACACAAGCGAAACCCACCTGCGTGGGTTCAATTTATTGGTTTTTTTGAGAGATATAGGGCGAATAAATTCGCTTCTACACAAGCGAAA
>OMJF01000114.1 GCA_900299285.1 Anabaena sp. 54
GTTGCCCACCTCCCCGTGGTTGCCCACCTCCCCGTGGTTGCCCACCTCCCCGTGGTTGCCCACCTCCCCGTGGTTGCCCACCTCCCCGTGGTTGCCCCCTAATTTTGGTCTAAATTAGGAGTAATTTTCGTTAAAAATAAGTAATAATCATGACAATATTAATCAGGCATTCTACTTAAAAATATGCATAACACTAATTACAATATCACAGATGGTGAGACTATGCAGCAACATACCTTAGCCGGGGAAATTACTCAGACTGGTGTGGGGCTGCATAGTGGTATCAAAACTCAAGTGCGAATATTACCAGCGCCAGCGGGAAGTGGTCGCTTTTTTGTCCGAGTAGATTTACCTGGTTCACCAATTATTCCCGCTCAAATTGCGGCTGTGAGTCAGACTGTGCTTTCTACTCAATTGGGTAAAAATGAAGTCTGTGTTCGCACTGTAGAGCATTTATTGGCGGCTTTGGCAGCTATGGGGGTTGATAATGTCAAAATTGAAATTGATGGACCGGAAATACCCCTTCTAGACGGTTCGGCTGAAATTTGGTGTCAGAAAATTGCAAAAATCGGTTTAGTTTCCCAAAAACTGGTGAAAATAACCGCACCTTTAATTATTACTGAACCTATCTGGATTTATGAGGGTGATGCTTTTGTTTGCGCTTTACCCGCTCCAGAAACTCGTTTTAGCTATGGTATAGATTTTAATTTGCCGGCGATTGGTAATCAATGGCACAGTTATTTAATAAGTACAGATTTAGAAAAGTCTTCTGCTGACTTTGTTTCAGAAATTGCACCTGCGCGAACTTTTGGGTTACAGCATCAAATCGAACATTTACAAAAATCGGGATTAATTAAAGGTGGGAGTTTAGATAATGCTCTAGTTTGTGGCCCCCAAGGTTGGTTAAATCCACCATTACGATTTGCAAATGAACCAGTTCGTCATAAAATCTTGGATCTAGTAGGAGATTTGAGTTTGCTGGGAAATTTCCCCATAGCTCATTTTTTAGCTTACAAGGCTAGTCATAATTTACACATTCAACTAGCCAACAGGATTTTAGAACTGATCTAAAATTCCCCAATTTACTAATTTCTGTGTCTAATAACTTACATAAACTACCACTAATGTCCACTATTACTGAATCTAATTCTCCGTCAGCAAGCAATTCACAGACCATTAAAACTACCTTTAGTATTGAGGAAATTCAGGAACTATTACCCCATCGTTATCCATTTTTACTGGTAGATCGGATTATTGACTATGTTCCTGGAAAAAAAGCCGTGGGTATTAAAAATGTTAGCTTTAATGAACCCCAATTTCAAGGGCATTTTCCTGGAAGGTCACTGATGCCAGGTGTGCTAATTATTGAGGCTATGGCTCAGGTTGGGGGTGTGGTAATGACGCAAATGCCAGATTCACAAGGAGGACTATTCGTATTTGCCGGTATTGATAAAGTTCGTTTTCGTCGTCAAGTTGTTCCCGGAGATCAATTAGTAATGACAGTGGAACTGTTGTGGGTAAAGCAGCGTCGTTTTGGAAAAATGCAAGGGAAAGCGGAAGTTAATGGACAATTAGCCGCTGAAGGGGAATTGATGTTTTCTTTGATTAGTTAGTCTTTATCCAATTAAGGAAATCTCAACGGCTAATGTTTAGATACCTTGCAGTTTCGAGAAACCTGGAATAAATTAAACACTAGTATACTGCTAATTCTCAATTTTCGCCCTCACACATAACTTACTTCAGCCGACAAGTTTCTTTACGGAAATACTTAATACAAAAAGCACTTATTTTGGGAGATTTACCTTTGAAAACACTTATTCATCCAACTGCTGTCATCCATACTAACGCAAAACTCCACCCAACAGTGCAAGTCGGTGCTTATGCTGTGATAGGAGAGAATGTGAGAGTTGGTGCAGATACCGTAATTGGTTCTCACGTTATTCTAGAGGGACTTTGTGAAATTGGTACAGGAAATCAGATTTTTCCCGGCGCTGTTATCGGTATGCAGCCTCAAGACCTTAAATACGTGGGAGAACCGACCTGGGTAAAAATTGGCAATAATAATTCTATCCGTGAATATGTAACGATTAACCGCGCTACTGGGCATGGAGAAGCAACCGTTATCGGTAATGGTAATTTATTAATGGCTTATGTTCATGTAGGTCATAATTGTGTGATTTCAGACTCTGTTATTATTGCTAACTCTGTAGCATTGGCAGGTCATGTACATATTGAATCACGAGCTAGATTGAGCGGTGTTCTAGGTGTGCATCAATTTGTCCACATTGGGGGAATGTCAATGATAGGGGGTATGGCACGCATTGATAGAGATGTACCTCCTTATATGTTAGTGGAGGGAAATCCCGCTAGAGTCCGATCGCTGAATGTGGTAGGATTAAAACGTTCTGGGATGGCTATGAGCGATTTTCAATTAATTAAAAAGGCTTTCCGTCTGCTTTATCATTCTGATTTACTATTTAAAGATGCTTTACAAGAGTTGGAAAATTTAGGAGATACGGAAGAATTAAAACATCTTCGCCGTTTTTTGCTACTTTCTAAAATGCCAGGAAGACGTGGGTTAATTCCCGGAAAAGGCAAAAAAACAGTCATTGATGAATAATGAATAGAAAATCAAATTTAGGGCGGGGTTTTCCCGTCCTCAAAATTTACTGGTGACTCTGTTTTGGTGGCAAGAATTAAGTTTTAAAAAACCACGAAGACGCAAAGGACACGAAGGAAGAGAAGAAGAATCAAGAAAATAGAAAAGGAAGTAAAAATCTAGAATCTAAAATCAATTCTAAATTGTAAAATCTAAAATCTAAAATCTAAAATGCGGATATTTATTAGCACTGGTGAAGTTTCTGGAGATCTACAGGGTTCGCTATTAATTGCAGCACTTCAGCGTCAAGCTGTAGCTGTCGGGTTGACCTTAGAGATTGTGGCTTTAGGTGGGGAGAAAATGGCCCAATCTGGGGCGAAAATTTTGGGTAATACCAGCGGTATTGGTTCAATGGGTTTGATTGAATCTTTGCCTTATGTTATTCCTACATTAAGAGTACAACGGAGTGCGATCGCTTATTTAAAAGAAAATCCCCCTGATTTGGTTGTACTAATTGATTATATGGGTCCTAATTTGGGTATTGGGACTTACATGAAGGAAAATTTACCTGATGTTCCTGTTGCTTATTATATCGCTCCTCAAGAGTGGGTATGGTCAATGAGTTTTCAGAATACTAACCGCATTGTTGGTTTTACAGATAAACTATTAGCAATTTTCCCAGAAGAAGCGCGATATTATCAACAAAATGGGGCTAATGTCTGTTGGGTAGGACATCCTTTAATTGATAGAATGGCAAATGCACCCAGTCGAGAAATTGCTAGGGAGAAATTAGGAATTAAAGACACAGAAATTACCATTGCTTTGTTACCAGCTTCCCGTGATCAAGAATTAAAATATCTGTTACCAGTTATTTTTGCAGCGGCTAAAAATATTCAATCTAATTTACCAAATGTGCATTTTTGGATTCCTCTATCTTTGGCAACATTTAGAAATACAATTACAGCAGCAATTAAAGATTACGGTTTGCAAGCTACGGTAGTATTAGGTCAACAAAGAGAGGTTTTTGCAGCGGCTGATTTTGCAATTACTAAATCGGGAACTGTGAATTTAGAATTAGCATTATTAAATGTTCCTCAAGTTGTTGTTTATCGTCTACACCCCCTTACAGCTTGGATTGCACGTCATATTCTTAAAGGTTCAATTCCCTTTGCTTCTCCCGTAAATTTAGTGGTTATGCGCGAAATTGTCCCAGAATTTTTACAGGAAAAAGCCACAACAGAGAATATTTCTCAAGCTGCTATGGAATTATTATTAAATTCTCAAAAAAGACAAAAAATCTTGACAGATTATCAAGAAATGCGCCATTGTTTGGGAGAATTAGGAGTGTGCGATCGCACTGCAAAGGAAATATTAGCAATGTACATTTAATGCAAATGACTCGTTTTATCCATGACCAATTCGCAAAAGATTACCTAGAAGAACTACTAAAAGCCTATGGAAAAGTTGAAGCGCCCAGTCGTGTAGCTGGAGAAGTCCGAGAAATAGATGTATTATTTACTCCCTTCCCAGAACAAAACGCCAATTTAGAATCATTGGGATTACTGGGGAAATTAGCCACAACACCAGCTATATTTGAACCATACCGCAACCCAGCATCAAAAGAAGAAATATGTGATTGTCTGTTAAAATTATTAGAAGTGAGAGGTGCATTGCAACGGGAATCAAAACGCAATCAAACTAACATCACAGAAAACGAGATTCCCAAATTATGGATTCTCACACCCACAGCGTCAAAAAATCTGCTATCAGGATTTAATGGTACACCAAAACCAGATTCCCTACCAGGAATATACTATTTACCAAAATCTTTACACACAGCAATTATTGTCATTCATCAATTACCACAGACTCAAGAAACCCTATGGTTAAGACTTCTAGGAAGAGGAACAGTACAAAAACAAGCAATTGATGAATTAGTTGCGTTACCATTAAATCAGCCCTATGTAGAAATTACATTAGAGCTACTTTATAACCTCCAGCAGAATTTAAGAATCAATCAAAGTTCACAAACAGAAGATAGGGAGTTGATTATGAGATTAGCACCACTTTACCAACAAGATCGAGAACTAGCTAAACAAGAAGGAGAACAACGTCTAATTATTCGATTATTAAATCGTCGAATTGGTGAAATTGAATCATCATTAATTCAAAGAGTCCAAGCATTATCTATTGAGCAACTTGAAGAACTTGGAGAAGCTTTGTTAGATTTTACTTCAATTGAAGATCTAGAAAATTGGCTGCAATCTGTAAACTTAATCATAACTAAATAATGACCCAAAAACGACCAATAGCAGTTGATTTATTTGCGGGTGCAGGGGGAATGACTTTAGGCTTTGAACAAGCCGGTTTTGATGTCCTTACTTCTGTGGAAATAGATCCAATTCATTGTGCAATTCATAAATTTAATTTTCCCTTTTGGACTGTATTATGTAAAAATGTAGAAGAGACAACAGGAGCAGAAATTAGGAATGGTTCTCAAATAGCTAATCAAGAAATTGATGTAGTTTTTGGTGGTCCACCCTGTCAAGGTTTCTCATTAATCGGAAAACGTTCTTTTGATGATCCCAGAAACTCTTTAGTTTTCCATTTTATTAGGTTGGTTATAGAACTACAACCCAAGTTTTTTGTATTAGAAAATGTCAAAGGAATGACAGTAGGTAAACACCAAGAGTTTATTGCTGAAATCATTAATCAATTTTCCGAAAATGGTTATCAAGTAAATGCAAATTATCAAGTTTTAAATGCAGCTAATTATGGAGTACCACAAAATCGGGAAAGGTTATTTTTACTCGGTTCACGTCAAAATCTAGAAGTTCCCAAATATCCAGAAAAGATGAAATTCCCAAATGAAAAATCTCCTACAGTTTGGGACGCATTACAAGATTTACCAGTCATAGAAAACTATCCAGAACTATATCAACAAGATTGGATAATTACTGAATTTAGTAACCCTAGTAATTATGCCAAAAAACTGCGTAATCTGGAAATTGCCAAAAACAACTATTCCTACAAACGTCAGTATGATCATAATTTACTCACATCAAGTTTAAGAAGCAAACACTCAACAGAATCTATAGAAAGATTTGCCTCCACACCCCATGGTAAAATTGAATCAATCAGTCGTTTTCATAAACTTGATCCTCATGGTTTATGTAATACTTTAAGAGCCGGAACACCCAGTAATAAAGGTGCATTTACTTCTCCTCGTCCCATACATCCTTTTATTCCCAGATGTATTACGGTTAGGGAAGCTGCGCGTTTACATTCCTATCCTGATTGGTTTAGATTTCATCCCACAAAATGGCATGGTTTTCGACAAATTGGTAATTCTGTTCCTCCGCTTTTAGCGCAAGCAGTCGCAGAGGAAATTATTCAAGTTTTAGATATCAAATCTTCTCAACCTCAAGGTATTAAAGATTTAGGAGATATTAATTTGTTAACATTTGATATGTCAACAGCAGCGAAATATTTTGGAGTGAACCCTCATGTTATAGAACCGAGAACTAGGAAAAAATGAATTTTTAGCATTTATTTAGCGCATTTATTTAGCTAATATAGTAATTTTACTGTGGCTGCATTAATTATTTGATTATTATTATAAGTCCAATATGGAAGAACCAGATTTAATCTAATTAACCTCAATGATTACTAGAGTTTCCGCAGAGGAGTTAGAATTTCTCAAGGAACAGAAGCCTATGCTGTAATTAAATCTAATGATATTTTTATTACAAAGGATGAGAAATAGATGGAGATATGGCGGTTTTTTTAGTGAGATACAAGAACCCCACCCCCAACTTTGGCTAAAATAGCACCATTCCAAATTGCTTTCATGATTTGAGTCTGAAACAAAAGTTAATAATCCATATTGTGACATTTTTTAGGGGAATTGTGTTAGTATTGGCGAGAAACTGAGGATAGCAGCTAAAAACAGCCTTTCCACAGCCAAAATAACCTTGATTTTTAGTATCCAACTTACTTGAAATTAAATTTATGGAATTAATTACTACAATTGCTACAGCTATTGCAACTGCTATTGCTACAATAGGCATGAAATCTCTGGAAAAGATAGGTGAAAATACTGGTGATACGATCTGGGAAAGAGTAGATAAATTAATCAATAAGTTACGTCAGAAGAAGTTAGCACCACAATTAACTGCGGCTGTGGACGAAAATACAACCCAGTTATTAGATTATAATCAAGCTGTAAGAGAATTAACAGAAGCTATGCAGGACGAGGAAATTAAAGAAGCGGTTTTAGATTTGGAAAGTTCAGTGAATACTGATAAATCAAATACTGCTGAAGAAATTAAAAAGAAAGCAGAAGAAATTAAAAATCACCCTTCAGTTATTAATATTAATAATAACATTAATAATAACACGAAATTGGCAGAAACAATAAACGCAGAAAAAGGATCAACTGTTGCCAAAACCGTTAATATTAATAACCAAAATAATCATTACCACTGACCAAAGTCGTCTGAAGGGGAAGGTCGGACAAAGTTACCCCCCATTAAATGGCCAGAAATCTGCCGCGAAAAGTTGCAAGAACGGCAAAAATTAACCACAAATCCCCTTACTTATGCTGAGGGGGTAACTTTTGATTTGCCAGATATTTATATAGAAATGGGTTTAGTAGAACGGAAAAAACAACCCAAACACAATCATAATCAAAATATTTCTCCAGAACAAGGTTCAGGACTTTATCAAGAGACAGAAATAACTCAAAAATATGAACATAATGAATTTTTAACTCAAGTTTTTCACAACAAAGATACTAAAAAAAGTCAAGGTAAACGCATTGCGATTATTGGTGAACCGGGAGCAGGTAAAACTACATTACTACAGAAAATTGCTAGTTATTTATCTCAGGAAAATTCAAAATCAATTATTATTTGGGTATCTTTAGCAGAGTTAGAAAATGGAAAATTAAGAGATTATTTAGATAAAACTTGGTTACGGAATGCTAGTGAGAGAAGTGGAATATCAGAAAGTAAAGAAGAAATTAAAAATGATTTTATTGCCCAATTTAATCAAGACAAAGTATGGTTATTATTAGATGGTTTAGATGAAATGTCTACAAATTCCGGTAATATTCTAACAGATATTGCTCAACAAATTCGGGAAGGTGGATATATTAATCAAGCGCGAATAGTTTTAACTTGTCGGTTAAATTTATGGGATGGTAGTAACAATCAACTTGCTGATTTTGATACCTATAGAACTTTAGATTTTTCCTATCCTGAACAGGTAGAACAGTTTATTAATAAATGGTTTACTTCTCAACAAAAGGCAGAAGCGGGTAGAAAATTATGTAATACTTTAAAAGAAGCTGGTAGAGAACGGATTCAAGATTTAGTTAAAAATCCTCTGCGGTTAACACTACTTTGTTTAAATTGGCAACAAAGAGAGGCAAAATTACCAGATACACAAGCAGAATTTTATCAGCAATTAGTTGATAATTTTAACGGATGGAAACAAGATGAATTCGCGCAAATAAGCGAAACACAACGTGAAGAACTGATTACTGATTTAGGTAAATTAGCCAGGAAAGCAATAGATCAAGCAACCTCTCGTTTCCGCTTGCTGGATGGGTGCGTTAAGAATAACAAATTTTTAGATGATGATAAACTAAAATTAGCTCTAAAATTAGGTTGGCTTAATCGGATTGGCATAGGTATAGATGGAAAACCTGTTTATGCTTTTTTCCATACCTCATTTCAAGAATATTTTGCAGCCACAGCAATTAATGATTGGGATTTCTTCTTACCGAAAACCCATAACAATAAACCCATAGAGGCACAAAAATACCGCATTTTTGAACCTCAGTGGAAACAAACCATATTGTTATGGCTAGGCCGTGAGGATGTAGATAAAAGTGAAAAAGAGTCGTTTATTCAAGCTTTGATAAATTTTCAAGATGGCTGTGTAAAATATCAGGGTAAAGGTTTTTATGGATATCGGGCTTATTTTTTAGCTGCTGGGGGCATAGCCGAATTTAAACATTGTTCTCAAGCAGATCAAATAGTCAAGCAGATTATTAATTGGAAATTCGATAATAGTGTTAGTAATATTCATGATCAAGCAGATGTAGCCCTACAAGAAACAGACCGGCAAAAAGCGATCGCAGCTTTGGTAGAATTAATCAACACATCACAGGATGAATCTACCCGTAGGTGGGCGGCTGAAAGCTTAGGGGAAATAGACGTTGGTAATGCAGAAGCGATCGCAGCTTTGGTAGAATTAATCAAGACATCAAAGGATGAAGATACCCGTAGTTTGGCGGCTCAAAGCTTAGGGAAAATAGGCGTTGGTAATGCAGAAGCGATCGCAGCTTTGGTAGAATTAATCAACACATCAGAGTATGAATATACCCGTAGTTTTGCGGCTGATAGCTTAGGGAAAATAGGCCTTGGTAATGCAGTTGAGATCGCTGCTTTAGTAGAATTAATTAACAGATCACAGGATCTTTTTACTAAGAGAATGGTGGCTGAAGGCTTAGAGAAAATATGCATTGGTAATCAAGTGGCGATCGCAGCTTTGGTAGAATTAATCAACACATCAGAGGATGAATATACCCGTTGGTGGGCGGCTGAAAGCTTAGGGAAAATAGACCCTGGTAATGCAGAAGCGATCGCAGCTTTGGTAGAATTAATCAACACATCACAGGATGAATCTACCCGTAGGTGGGCGGCTGAAAGCTTAGGGGAAATAGACCCTGGTAATGCAGAAGCGATCGCAGCTTTGGTAGAATTAATCAACACATCACAGGATGAATCTACCCGTAGGTGGGCGGCTTATAGCTTAGGGGAAATAGACCCTGGTAATGAAAAAGCGATCGCAGTTTTGCTAGAATTAATCAAGACATCAAAGGATGAATATACCCGTAGTTTTGCGGCTTATAGCTTAGGGGAAATAGACCCTGGTAATGAAAAAGCGATCGCAGTTTTGGTAAAATTAATCAACACATCAAAGGATGAAGATACCCGTAGTTTTGCGGCTTATAGCTTAGGGAAAATAGGCGTTGGTAATGCAGAAGCGATCGCAGCTTTGGTAAAATTAATCAACACATCAAAGGATGAAGATACCCGTAGGAGGGCGGCTGAAAGCTTAGGGAAAATAGGCGTTGGTAATGCAGAAGCGATCGCAGTTTTGGTAGAATTAATCAAGACATCAAAGGGTGAATATACCCGTAGGTGGGCGGCTGAAAGCTTAGGGAAAATAGGCGTTGGTAATGCAGATGCGATCGCAGTTTTGGTAAAATTAATCAACACATCAAAGAATAAACATACCCGTATTTTTGCGGCTGATAGCTTAGGGAAAATAGGCGTTGGTGATCAACCTATGGTAATTAAAGACATAAGTGGTTATCAGCTAACCAATGAACATTATCAACTCATTGGGAAAATCGCCCAAAATATGCTTTATCCAGAATTTTATCAGGCTTGGCATCAACCTTCCTCTTTTACTCGTTTATTCCGCACTGTCAAAAGCATTTTCTATAGTATTTCTAAGAGATAAAAAATTCTTAGTTTTACCAAAATTACTCAAACCAATCTTTACCTCCCGGTAATTCTGCTAAATAATTAGCAATCATCTTGGCTAATTCTTTAGGTTGATATTCATAAGTTAACAACAAAAGATTTTCTGCAAAATCAATTAATTCTTTTTCTTGTAATCTTTGAGAAACTTGACTTGGTTTTAAAGTCCCACCAAAAATCTCCGCACTAGCGAAATTGCAATTTCTACAGCTTCTGCTAAATATTCACCCCATTGATCAGATTTAATATAATAGGATTTTTGATGATCTTTACTATTCAATTTGGCAATTTGAATCACAGAATCAGAAATTGAAGCAATCCAAGAATTAGTTAAACGCTGTTCAATTTGATTTTTAATCAGATGAATAACCAACTTCACTAAAAAAGCTTCTATTTTTCGCCAAGTTCCCTGTTTACTGATTTCCTCCAAATCATCAAGAATTTCTAAGGCATCATCATAACGCCTTTCTAAGATACTTCGTCTTAATTCCATTAATTCTTGCGTCATGTTTATTGACCTTACTTGGTAGCAGTTATTAGTTGATTTTATAGTTTTGATATTGTATTATTTATATAATACAGCAAGTTCAGCTTGAGTGAAGTACACCTTGTGCGGGCAAGATGCCCGCACCACAAGAGTTTTATTATTAATATCTGTACTTCATAATATTACCCGTTGGTTTGTAGAGACGTTCCATGGAACGTCTCTACAATTTTGTTTTATGTAACGTCTCTACAATTTTGTTTTATGTAACGTCTCTACAATTTTGTTTTATGTAACGTCTCTACATTCTTTATCGGAGATGTCTATTTTAGGTAATATCAATTCTGTCTTTCCTGTTCCCTGTTCCCTGACGACACAAGTAAATTCACAGAATCAAACCGGATTCCTATAGATTGTCATTAATTAGAGAAGCTTTTGAACACTTTCATCTTTGACCCCAAATAATTTCCATATTTAGAATAAATCCTGGTAAAATATCTTCACCGGATAATTGTTGAGGAAAGTCTAATATTTCCACTGGTTTACCAAGACGATAAATTTCCACCTGACCCATTTTCCGATTAATTAACCAACCTAATTTAACTTCATTATTCATATATTCCTGCATTTTTGCCCGTGTTTCCTGTAAAGTATCACTGGGTGACATTAATTCTAAGACAAAATCTGGAGCAATTGGTGGAAATTTTTCCTGTTCTTCTGGTGTTAGTGTATCCCATCTATCTTTTTTTATCCAAGCAACATCAGGAGAACGATTTGCACCATTGGGAAGTTTAAAACAAGTGGAAGAATCGAAACAAACTCCTAATTTAGTTTGACGATTCCAAAACACAAAATCTGCTGCAACTTCTACATTACGTTTTCCTGTTTCTCCTCCTGTTGGTGACATAATTAATATTTCTCCTTTGGTATTACGTTCAAATTTGACTTCAGGATTTTCTCGACAGAGTTGATAAAATTGGTTGTCAGTAAGTTCGATAATGGGGTTTAAGTTGACGGTTATAGCTGTCATGATGAATCTCCTTGAGGATGATATTAACCTCAATTAAATTATAGAATCAATTTCATTTTAACACTTTACTTAACAAATCCCGATGTAAAAAAGCTCCATTTACTAAAGATTGAATTTTATTAGGTGACAAAGCTGCACCATGATGATAATAATCAATCCAAGTTTTACTAATTAACTCTACATCCTCTGGTAGATATTTTAAATCCCAACCAGGTATTTCTAAATCTTCCATTAAATGATTAACTTTAGGATCATAACTCAATGCAAAACAACGAGACCCTTCACCAGCCGCCATAATTAAACTATGTAAACGCATTCCTATGGACATTTCCACACCGCGAAATACACCTTTTAAAATTTGTGGATCTTCGGAACAAATAACTCTACTCACATCTTTTAATTGAGTATGAATTTTTTCCGCAATTCCCATATCTTCGCTTTTTTGAAATGGCAATAGTAAAATAAAGGCTTGAGTTTCTTTTTGCAAATTAACTAAAGCTTGAATTAAATTTGTTAACCGATTTTCTGTTAATTGAGGATGATTTCTTAATGTTACCGCAATTCTCGGTTTTGGTAAATCTGCTAGTTCTGGTACTGGCTTTGATTCTAACGCCCAAACCGGGTCAGGGGCAAGAATATGGGGTATACTCCAGTCTGATAATAACCGAGAACTAGCAACATCACGCACACTCACCTGAGTACAACCCGCAAAATTCCGCTGGGCTAAAAATCGAGTTTGGGAACGCAACAAAGGACCTATCCCCTGTCCCCAAGCCACAGTTTTCAAACCCATAACTTGAGCTAAAGCCATCAATCCGCCATAATAAAAAGGGCTAATAGTGCTAGTAGCATCTTGCATTAAACTACCACCACCCCAAACAAAAGCATCACAAGAGCGCAAAGCTTTTAAGACCGATAAAAACCCCATACGATTGTAACATTCCACACCGTAATGACGATTAGTTTCTTCAGGATTTCCAGAAAGCACCACAGGAGTAACATCAAGTGGTAACATTTGCAGAAGTGTGGCTAACAAAGCTTCATCACCACCATTACCCTTACCATAATACCCAGACAATAAAACCCGCATTTTTGCCATTTTAGATTTTAGATTTTAGATTTTAGATTTTAGATTTTGGACTACCAATTTTTTTTAACCTAGTTATCTACCACTGACCACTGACCACTGACCACTGACCACTGACCACTGACCACTAACAATTATGCACGTACTTTCAATTCCCACCTGGATAATTCATATTTCCAGCGTCCTTGAGTGGATAACCGCAATATGGCTAATTTGGATATATGGTGAACTGACAGAAAATCGGAGTTGGTGGGGATTGTCCTTTGCTATGTTACCAGCTTTAATTAGCGCGATGTGTGCTTGCACTTGGCATTATTTCGACAATTCCCAAACCCTAGAATGGTTAGTAACCCTACAAGCTACCATGACATTAGTTGGTAACTTTACCCTTTGGGCGGCAGCTTATATAATTTGGCGTTCTACCCAGCCTAAAAGACCCATGAAGACACAAACCATCAAATCAGAACAATGATATCAAAAGAAACCCTCTTTGCCCTTTCTCTGTTTCCCTACTTGGGTTTCTTGTGGTTTATCAGCCGCAGTCCACAAATGCCACGGTTGGCACTATATGGATTTTACGGCACATTGGTATTTGTCGCCGTCACCATTCCTGCTGGCATTTACGCCAAAGTGCAGTATGGAGAAGAACTAGCCAATGTAGACTGGTTACATGGCGGTGCTGAAGCCTTTTTAACCCTAGCTAACATCTTACTAGTCTTAGGCTTCCGTCAAGCAGTACAAGAATTAGGGAACAAGGAATAGTTAACTGACCACTGACAACTAACAACTGACCACTGACAAATTATGGAAGTAATACCCGCAATTGATTTACTAGCAGGTCGCTGTGTGCGACTATATAAAGGAGACTACGCACAATCCCAAGTATTTAGCGAAAATCCCGTAGAAGTGGCGAAAATGTGGGCTGACCAAGGCGCGACCAGATTACACTTAGTTGATTTAGATGGCGCAAAAGCTGGTAAAATAGTTAACTTATCAGCCATTGCAGCCATTAGAAATAATCTGTCCATACCCATTGAAGTTGGGGGGGGGTTGCGCGATCGCTCCAGTGTGGTAGAATTATTCAATCTGGGAGTAGATTGGGCAATTCTGGGAACTGTCGCAGTTGAAGAACCCCAACTAGTTCAAGAACTCTGTCAAGAATTTACCGAAAAGATTATTATTGGTATAGATGCCCGTAACGGCCTAGTTGCCACTCGTGGTTGGTTAGAAACCTCATCAGTATTAGCCACCCAACTAGCAGTACAAATGCAGGAATTAGGGGCAGCAGCGATAATTTATACTGATATAAACAGAGACGGAACATTACAAGGCCCAAATTTAGACCCATTACGGGAACTCGCGGCAGCCATTTCCATACCCGTAATTGCTTCTGGTGGTGTAAGTTCGGTCACTGACTTATTAAGTTTATCAGCCTTAGAACCCCAAGGTGTAACAGGTGTGATAGTCGGTAAAGCCTTGTATACTGGTAATATTATCCTCAAAGAAGGATTACAGGCCATTGGACCGGGGAGAATACAAGATATACCACCAGATTTTGGTATTTCTAGCTTTGCTTAGTATCACACTATATTAACAGTTTCACCCCAGATCCCTAAATTCTCTGAGAAATCAGGGGTCTAAACCTGGTAATTAAATTAGTTATAATTAGTCAATAAGTTAGTAATAAATTAGTAATTTTATGCCAAGAAAAAGCCAAGGTTGGGTAACATTTCAAATATCTGAAGAAGAACGGCAGATTTTAGAAGAATTTTGTCAAAATTCCCAACGCACGAAAACAGAGATACTGCGGGAATTAGTGCGAGGACTTAGAAAATATTCATCACCATTATCATTATCAAATATCCAGGAAAAACCAGAAATTAACAACCCTAAATTTGAAATTGTTAGTGCTAAGAAACCCTTAAAAGTCAGTTCCCGTAATGTTCTCAAGGGAGTTGTGAAACGAGTCACCACAGGAACTATAAATACCGAAATTACCTTAGAAATTGTTCACAAAGTAGAGTTAACATCAATAATTACTAGAGTTTCCGCAGAAGAGTTAGAATTATGTCAAGGAACAGAAGCCTATGCTGTAATTAAATCTAATGATATTGTCATTGCGAAAGATTAGAAAAACTGGTTTGAAAATTTAGATATTGGACTTCTTTGAGAAGTCCGTTATCTTTTTGTTTACTAAGCTTCCACTTTTACACCTTTCCAGAAAGCAACATAACCTTCGATATTTTTAGCTTTCTCTTTGGTGCTAGGATAGTACCAAGCAGCGTCTTTATTAACTTGACCATCAACTTGAATACTATAATAATTAGCAACCCCTTTCCAAGAACAAGTGCTGTGAGTGCTGCTGTCTTGAAAATATTGCTTCTTAATAGAGTCAGCAGGAAAATAATGGTTTCCTTCCACAACTACAGTATTATCGCTTTCGGCTAGAATAGCACCATTCCAAATTGCTTTCATGATTGGATATTAAAAAAGTTCACAATTTATATTGTGACATCTAAATTGAGAATTTGTACTCATAAGTTCTGAAATATTTTTTCTACTGTAATTTATTTGTGATTTATTTCCATTCACCAATCACAAATAATACATTCATCAATTAAGTTTTATTAAACATATAAAAACTAACAATGTTTTTAAATATAAGTAGTCGTGCAAAATAAATTTCATATTTAGGAGAGAGTTAGAGAGAGGTAAGGAGTAGAGAGATTTTTGTTTTCAATAACTATGTACAATTAATTTTGCTTGGGTACTTATAAAACCATCTCATCTACATCTACTAAACCTTGACATTATAATTCATAAACAATAAAGGGATATCTTCTTTTCAAAAAATCGAAAGAATACTCTTGTTTAGAAAAACATACCAGTTTATCTAAACGCCGCAACTTCCAAGTTTCTTCATTAAGTTTTAGTTCTTTAACTGTATAAACTACTCTTTCTTTTAGTAGTTCTAAAAGATTAGGATTAGGTTTAATAAACTAGGAAATTTACTTAAAAAATCTCGACCTTCTTTTCTAACTTTTTTTATTTTTTGATACCAGAACTAACGCAAAAACTCTCTAAAACTCTTCTTCCTTTGCTGTCTTCGCTCCTTCGTGGTTCATTCATTCAATCTAAATATATAATAGTGCCAGTGCGATCGCTCACATATAACTATATCATTGTTGATAACTCGAATGCAAAACCTCCTCTAATTATTCTCACAGACAACGGCAAAATTGTTAAAATTTTGATATCTTCATCACAACTCAGACACACGACAACCATCTACCATGCTTCAGTATCCCCACTTAGAACAAGCCTTAAAACATCATTTTGGTTACGATCAATTTCGTCCTGGACAAAGACAAATTATCGAAGATGCCCTACAAAATCGTGATTTAATGGTAATTATGCCCACCGGTGGTGGTAAATCTCTATGCTTTCAACTACCTGCAATTTTAAAAACCGGTTTAACAGTAGTTGTATCACCATTAATAGCCTTAATGCAAGATCAAGTAGAAGCACTGCGAAGTAATAACATTTCTGCCACATTTCTCAATAGTAGCCTTAATTCCTATCAAGTTCGCTCTCGTGAAGAAGCGATCATGAATGGTAAAATAAAATTACTTTATGTCGCCCCTGAACGTTTGATTAGCGACCGATTTTTGCCTCTTTTAGACGTAGTTAAGGAAAAAGTGGGAATTTCGACCTTTGCCATAGATGAAGCCCATTGTGTGTCAGAATGGGGTCATGATTTCCGCCCAGAATATCGGCAATTAAGACTACTGAGAAAACGTTATCCAAATGTTCCTACTATAGCCTTAACAGCTACCGCTACAGATAGGGTTAAAGCCGATATTATTGAACAATTAGGATTAAAACAACCAAGTATTCATATTGCTAGTTTTAACCGTCAAAATCTTTATTATGAAGTTAGAAATAAAAGTAAAAATCCCTATTCTGAAATATTAGAAATAGTTAGAGAAAATCAAGGTTCAGGGATTATTTATTGTTTAACTCGCAAAAAAGTAGATGAACTAACTTTAAAATTACAAAATGATCAAGTTTCAGCTTTACCTTATCATGGAGGTTTATCTGATGATGAAAGAACGAAAAATCAAACTCGATTTATTAGAGATGATGTGCGGGTCATGGTAGCCACAATTGCTTTTGGAATGGGTATTAACAAACCTGATGTTCGCTTTGTCATTCATTCCGATTTACCCCGAAATTTAGAAAGTTACTATCAAGAATCTGGCCGCGCTGGTAGAGATAATGAACCTTCTAAATGTACATTATTTTTTAATTATGGTGATCTTAAAACCATAGAATGGAGTATTAATCAAAAAACCGATCCTCAAGAACAATTAATAGCTAAACAGCAATTAAGACAAGTTATAGATTATGCAGAGGGGACAGACTGTAGACGCACAATTCAATTAAGTTATTTTGGGGAAAGATTTCCTGGAAATTGTGGAAATTGTGATAATTGTCGTTATCCTAAACCTGTACAAGACTGGACAATTGAAGCCATGAAATTTCTGTCTTGTGTAGCTAGATGTAAAGAAAGATTTGGAATGTTACATATCATTGATGTATTAAGAGGTGCAAAAAATCAGAAAATTGTCATTAATAAACATGATCAACTTTCTACCTATGGAATTGGGAAAGATAGAACATTAGACGAATGGAAAATGCTAGGAAGATCACTATTACATCAAGGTTTATTAGAACAAACAGCAGACGGTTATTCAGTGCTTAAACTCAATGCTTTAAGTTGGGAAGTTATGCGAAAACAACGACCAGTTTCTATTGCTGTTCCCATAGCGCAAAAAATGACCTGGGAAGATGGAAATAATAAACCTGTAGATGTGGAAATTTTAACTCAAAAATTGCGATCGCTTCGCAAACAACTCGCAGATGAACAATCTATCCCACCCTACATGATTTTTCAAGATTCTACCCTCAAATTAATGGCACAAATTCAACCCAGAACATTAGATGAATTGGGTAAAATTTCCGGCGTTATTAGTTATAAACTATCTCAATATGGCGAAAAATTCCTAGCAGCAATTCAGGCTTATCATCAAGAACAAGGCTTACAACAAAATACCATTAATCGAGTTAATTCTTCATCCTATTTTCACTCACCATCTGATACAGAATTAACAACATTAGAGTTATATAATCAGGGTTTTAGTATTGAAGAAATCGCCCAAAAACGCAATATTAAAACTAGTACAGTTATCAACCATATTTCCAACTTAATTGAGAAAAAACAATCTTTAGATATCAGTCAGTTAGTACCTTTAGAACGTCAGAAAAAAATCTGGCAAATTTTAGAAATTGTTGGTGATATTTCTCTCACACCCATTCGGGAAAATTTAGGTGAAAGCTACAGTTTTGATGAAATTCGCTTAGTTAGGGCGAAGTGGCGACGAGAAAAACAGAAATCTAATCAAGATGATATTGGCTTTTAATTTCTCCGCTGTTGTTTGTTTCTAAAGCTAGAGATAGCAGCTTAGGTAAAACTAAACAAATAGCAGCATTCACTAGCGTGAGTAATATACCCTGAATTAAAGTCATAGATAACCTTCCCTTATAACTACCTTTGATAACTACATCTTCATTTTCCCTGACAAACACTAGCTTTGAGCAACTTCGAGTTTTTAAATATCTTTTATATTATATAAGTAAATTAAATACTTTTACCTACAAGTTCCCCCATTTCCTTGTTTATGATGAATAGCAATCCTGTATAATTTGTGAAAGTTCACGTTTTGATCTAAAATTATGAAAAGCGCAGAGAAAAAAGAAAGACATTCACAAATAACTTAGGACTGCTACTACTCACCAACATTCCCTTTAACTGAGAGAACACTGAGAACAGAAACGTGGCTTGAATTTACAGAACTGACTACCCGTTAAGCTATAGGTTGTACAATAAGGGAAACTAGTTATTTCTTGGGCGGGTTTAGAAGTGGAAGCAACGGACAATGGTTGAGACTGTTTAGGTTGACGATCGGAAACCATAGATAATAGCTTAGGCAAAGTTAAACAAGCCCCAGCGTTAATGATTGTCAGCAATAATACATCCATCAAATCTATAGGGAATCACCCCCAGGCGAAACGACATCAGAACGGTTTAGTTAATAGTAAAATATATGGCAACATCAGGCAATGCACGAAGGCTTAACCATAGTATTTAGTCTATATAAAATCAGTTTAGCATAGATTTTTGTAGAGGGAAATCAACAGAAACTTTTATCAATTAATATGTAAACTGAATGTGAATTACCATAATTAATTGCATTTAACAGTAGTATTTATGACAAATAATCAACCTGCAACTTCTTTCTTGACTAACATTTCTGAACAAGAACGTCTAGCATTACAGAGTTTAATAGACTACACAAATGTAGAATTATTACCGGAAATTTGGCCCTTGACTGCAAAGCGATTTGGTGATATTATCGCGCTGTATAATCCCCACTCTCAACCAGAAATAAAAATTACCTATAGTCAGCTTGCAGAGCAAATTCACCAATTTGCAGCAGGTTTACAAGCGTTAGGTATAAATATAAATAATAGCGAAAATCTTCCCTACGGAGAACGAGTTTCCCTTATTGCGGATAATAGTCCGCGTTGGTTTATTGCAGACCAAGGTATCATGACTGCTGGGGCTGTAAATGCAGTTCGTAGCTCTCAAGCAGAACGAGAAGAGTTACTTTACATTATTTCCCATAGTGGCAGTACATCTTTAGTAATTGAGGATATCAAAACTCTAAATAAATTAGGGGAACGCCTCAACGAATTAGCGATTAAACTGGTAGTTATCCTATCCGACGAAACACCACCCGCAGAACTAAAATTTCCAGTAGTCAACTTTTCCCAGTTACTAGAAATTGGTAGGAATCATACATTAGTAGCAAATAAATATAGTAGTGAAAGTTTAGCCACATTAATTTATACATCTGGTACTACAGGAAAACCCAAAGGTGTAATGCTATCCCATAGAAATTTACTACATCAAGTTACAACATTAGGAACAATTGTACAACCGAAAAAAGGGGATACTGTCCTCAGTATTTTGCCCACATGGCATAGTTATGAACGCAGCGGTGAATATTTCTTACTTTCTCAAGGTTGTAGCCAAATTTACACTAACTTGCGTTCTGTTAAAAATGATTTAAAGAAATTTAAACCTAATTATATGATTGCTGTCCCCAGATTATGGGAATCAATTTATGAAGGCGTGCAAAAGCAATTTCGAGAACAACCAGCCAAAAAACAAAGCTTGGTCAAGTTTTTACTAGAAATCAGCCAGAAATACATTGAATCACGACGTATTTCCCAAGGATTGAGTTTAAATCACATTAATGCGGCAATTATAGAACGTTTTCAAGCCAAAATAGTCGAATTGGCATTATTACCGATTCATGTACTAGGGGAAAAATTAGTTTATCACAAAGTACGAGAAGCGACAGGCGGTAAAATCAAGCACGTCATTAGTGGGGGTGGGGCGCTTCCCAAACATATAGATAACTTCTTTGAAATTGTTGGTGTTGAAATATTACAGGGGTATGGTTTAACAGAAACATCACCAGTAACTAATGCTCGTCGTCCTTGGCGGAATTTACGTGGTTCTTCGGGACAACCAATTCCCGGTACAAAAGTGAAAATTGTCAACCCAGAAACCCGTCAACCCCTACCAGCAGGGGAACGGGGTTTAGTCCTCCTCAAAGGACCACAAATCATGCAAGGCTATTATCAAAATCCTCAAGCCACCAATAAAGCCATAGACCCCCAAGGATGGTTTGATAGCGGTGATTTAGGTTGGGTAACGCCCCAAAATGACCTAGTATTAACAGGGAGGGCAAAAGACACCATTGTTTTAAGCAACGGCGAAAATATCGAACCTCAGCCCATAGAGGACGCTTGTTTGCGATCGCCCTATATTGACCAAATTATGTTAGTAGGGCAAGATCAAAAAAGTATTGGTGCCTTAATTGTCCCTAACCTGGAAGCCTTAGCAAAATGGGCAGAAACTCAAAATCAGATAAATAATAGTCAAAAAATTGACTTAGAGAGTAAAATAGTCCAGGATCTGTTTCGTCAAGAATTAAATCGTGAAGTTCAAAACCGTCCCGGTTATCGAAGCGATGATCGTATTGGACCATTTAAACTAATTTCGGAACAGTTTTCAATTGAAAATGGTATGATGACACAAACCTTGAAAATTCGTCGTCACATTGTGATGGAAAAATATGGCAATATTATTAACGGAATGTTTGCCAAATAATTCCCGAAATCACAAATTGTTTTTCCCAAATTTCAGATTTCAGAAACCATTGGAGAAAACAGGAAACAGAAAGAAATTATTTTTTTCAACGCCTGAACACAGTATCAGTCTCCTAACTGAACTTATCTCCATACTACAAACTATTGAAGAGTGAACGGACAATTTTTATGGATGTTTCCAACCCTCAATTGCTTTTAAAGCGCCCGATTAATGTTAAAGCCATCGTTACCCCTCTCTGGAAAGAGGAAGTACACCAACAACTACAAGCTCAAATTAATCAAATTGACCAACAACTGCAACAATTAGATATTGAAGGGCAAAGAGCAATTACCGCTATTCAAAAACAGAGTCTCCAACCACCAGGACCGCAGACACTCCAGCAAATTGACAACGTTCAACTGCAAGTTAATCAAAAGAAAAGTGAACTACTAGAACAGAAAAATCAAATGCTGCAAAACCTCCAGCAAGTACAATTGTTGGAATTAGATGAAGAAGTCAACCAATTTCAACTAGAAAGCTTTTTCCGCATTGAAATAGGTGATAACTTAATTAGTAAAATGCAGGTTGAAGTTGTCCTTCGTGACGGTATTGTTGAAGAAATTCGCGGAGACATCTAAACATTAGACTAAAAATTCCCTACCTCCCTGTAGGGTATTTTTTTAAGCAATCTGAGCAAATATTACCTTTTTACACCAGATCAACACCTGTAACTAACCTATTTTTAAAAAGCAACATTAACGTAAATGTATAGGATCATAGAAAATATTAATTTCTTCTTTTCCTCTTCAGTCAGGAATTTTATCAAATTTTTCGATCGAGTTAACTTGAGAGAGGAATCATTTAGCGGTGACATAACTGGTCTATTACCAATCATCGGTTATGCTCTTGTAATTATGTCATTCATAGACTTTATCTCTGTTGCTTCCCAGTTTCAACTGCAAAACTTTGAAAGTGAACTTAATTCTATCAGCGCATTCACTGAACACAGTTGGATTTTTTTAATTGGTTTGGGGTTTATTTTTACTCGTTATTTTATCGAAAATCAATATGATATCCGTTATCCAGAAATTATTTTTCAAAGAATTATTCGCTGGGTAATCCTATTAATGGGAGTCGCATTTTTCCTGGCAATTCCCCTGGTTTTTGTCAATACAGGACGTTTATTAAAATCAGTTAATAATCAGATCCTTGAACAACAAAAAGGCAATCTTGAACAAATAGCTCAAATTGAAAAGGGTCTCAATTCTGGTCTAACTACAGCACAACTCAAACTTCTTGGTAGAAATATCAACCTGACCCCAGAGGAATTAAAGTTATCAGATCCTCAAATCAAAGATTCAATTAAACGAAACTTACTCATTGGTAAAACAAGGATTAACGAAGGGGCAAATCAAGCCAAAAGACAACAATTTAGGAGTAGATGGAGAAATAGTGCTAGAACTATTATTGCTCTTTTCATTCTTGCTTTTACCTTCGTGATTGTTTGGTTCAAAATAGGACAGGTTTTTTAAAATGTTAGAGATGATGTTAACAATCAAACGTAAAATGGGAAACTTCAGAAAATTTAACTTACCAAATCATAGTTTCCTACTCCTATTCATCTTTGGCTTGATTTCTGCAATTAACCTCACACTTTATTGGCGAATTGATAAAGATGTTCAAAACTGGTCATACCTGCTATTGCTATATATAGCTATTTTATTTAACATTTACGAGAGACGGAATCACATTGCTTTTGTCAGCAAGTTTCCTGCTAATTTCATTGGTTTTTGCCTAGTTATTATTCCTTACATCAAAGCCGGTTTTTTAGTTGAAGCAATTTATATCTACTGGTATTTTATTGCCTTAACTAGTGCTACTGGTTTAGCTTTATTAGCATCAGGATTTCAAGGAATTAAACAATTCCAGAAAGAACTAGCAATTATTGTCATACTTCCCACTTTAGGGTTTATCTTTACCCGATTATTGTTGTTATTGTTGGGCCGGTTTCATGTTACACTTATCGCTGCGAAAATAACCTCTTTTGTTTTATGGTACTTGGGATTTGATTCCGTGAATCAGGGGACTATAGTTTATGTTAATGATGGCGCAATTAATATACACGAGGCATGTACTGGGATACCTCTCCTGCTGATGCTATTAAGAATTTCCATGACGCTAATCATTTTTTTTCCTTCTTTCCTGAAAAATACTTATTTGCCTTTTATCCTTTCAGTCGTTATTAGCGGGGTTTTTTCCATTACCCGATTAGTAATTATGGCATTAGTCGTAACAGATAAACCTGCATTTCATTATTGGCATGGACTTGAAGGTGGTAATATCTTTGCTGCACTCTCGTTCCTATTGTTTGGAAGCATAATTCTCTTGCTATCACCCAATAATCAAATTCCATTATCATCGTCAAAAGTTACATCTCATAAATCCCAACTATTATCCTATTCAAATGCAATTGTAGGTATTACTTTGATCATCATTTTATTTAATTTTTGGTTTTATTACAGTGCCAAGTTGGGTGAAATTGCCGTCTATCATTTTCCCCAGCAAATACCACTCCCCGGTTGGCAGTTAACTGCTAGTGAACCTGTTTCTATACCGCAAAAGGAGCAAAATATTCCGCCACAGACTATAGATATGGAAATGGAAATGGAAGCTGAACAAAGGAAGCAGATCTTATCAGGACAAATTTATCACTACCAAAAAACTGGACAGGATTTAACTGTCAATTTTTACTACATTCCCTCTAGTTCTAATTTAGGTAATATCCAATCTTACTACAAGTCGTTGACTTTTTTGCCAGATTTACCTAAGCTGATTAACCCCATGGAAAAGATTAACCCCAAAGGTCATCATTTACAGTTCTCCTCTGGAGAAAAACACTATTTGACAGCCTGCATTAATTCTATGGGAAAAAGTACGGCGACAGTCAGTCAATTCATTGCCTATTTTTATCGTCCTTACCTCAATCCCTCTCAATGGTTGAATCTCTTAAACGGTAAACAGACTATCCGTGACAAGCGCTGTGTCTGGGGGCTACTCTCCTTGGCTAAATCTAATGGTAGTGAGACTCAATTGGAAGCTATTTGGCAGACTTTGTTATCTTATTGGCAGAATAACTTCCCTAAGTTGAAAAACTAGACCAAAAGAAAAGATTGGGGGTTGACAATTAACTTTAAATAAGTTATGATATATAAGAAAAGGAAGAACTATCTTAAAAAATTAAGAATTGAAAATCCCTGACTATGACATAGTTGGTTAGGTTTAATGTAAAAAACGGATTTTTAGCTTTGGCAAAAGATCACCAACTTGATTACAAAACTGTTAAAATTCATAAATTAAAGTCCATATATTATTTATTGATTCTGAAACCACCATTATGAGCATTAACGAAGTATTTATGCCGGCGCTGAGTTCCACCATGACCGAAGGAAAAATTGTCTCCTGGGTCAAATCGCCGGGGGATAAAGTGGAAAAAGGCGAAACGGTGGTGGTTGTCGAGTCAGATAAGGCTGATATGGACGTAGAAACCTTTTATGAAGGATATCTAGCCCATATCATCGTTCCCGCTGGTGAAACAGCCCCAGTGGGCGCAGCGATCGCCTATATTGCCGAAACAGAAGCAGAAATACCTACAGCCAAGTCCTTAGCTAACCCAGGTGGCGCTGCTGCATCCTCCATGCCCGCCCCCCTACCTGTAGCCGCTGCTGCAATTGCCACCCCTGTCACCACATCTCAAAATGGTTCTAACCATCAACCAGGTCGGGTAGTAGTTTCACCTCGCGCCCGTAAACTAGCCAAAGAACTGAAAGTTGATTTAAATACCCTTAAAGGTAGTGGTCCCTACGGTCGCATTGTCGCTGAAGATATAGAGGTTGCTGTGGGTAAAGTTCCCCCAGTTACCACCCCCGTTGTCACCCCCGCCACTGTAACTGCCACTGTAACTGCCCCAGCCCCAGTAGTCACACCTATACCCACACAAGTGGTTACTAGTTCTGTTCCTGGTCAAGTAGTACCATTCACTACCTTGCAAAATGCCGTCATTCGCGGCATGGTAGCCAGTCTATCTGTACCTGTATTCCGTGTTAGTTACACAATCAGCACCGATGGATTAGATAAACTTTACAAACAAATTAAATCCAAAGGTGTGACAATGACGGCACTACTAGCCAAAGCTGTAGCCGTAACATTACAAAAACACCCCATTCTTAATGCCAGCTATTCAGACCAAGGCGTTGTTAATCACTCTGACATTAATATCTCCGTAGCAGTGGCCATGGATGACGGCGGATTAATTACACCTGTTTTACAGAATGCAGATGCAATTGATATCTATTCTTTATCTCGCAATTGGAGATCTTTAGTAGAACGCGCCAGAACAAAACAACTACAACCAGCAGAATACAACAGCGGTACTTTCACCCTTTCCAACTTGGGAATGTTTGGTGTAGATACCTTTGATGCTATTTTACCCCCTGGACAAGGTTCTATTTTAGCCATTGGTGCATCACGTCCCCAAGTAGTAGCCACAACCGACGGGTTATTTGCTGTGCGCCAACAAATGCAAGTTACTATTACCTGTGATCATCGCATCATTTACGGTGCTGATGCCGCCGGATTCTTGCAAGACCTAGCGAAGTTAATTGAAACCAATCCCCAATCATTGACGATGTAATACTTATTATTTGGTATTATTGGTAATCCAGTTCTCCCCTCCCTTGCTGGGAGGGGCTAGGGCTGGGTTTTCGTGACTACACCGGGGATCTATAAAAAATATAAACATATACAAATTCCAGATTCTAAGAACTAACATAAAAACAAACTATTAATTAAAAATTAGCGTGTGTTATGACAACCAAAAAACAATTCAATAGCTTTGAAGAAATGCTATCCGGTTCAGATTTACCCGTCTTAGTAGACTTTTATGCCGAATGGTGTGGCCCTTGTCAAATGATGGTACCAATTTTAGAACAAGTCAACAACCAATTAAAAGACAGATTACGAATTGTCAAGATTGACACAGAAAAATATACAAATCTAGCAACTCAGTATCAAATTTCGGCTTTACCAACCTTGGTACTATTTAAACAAGGTCAACCAGTGGACAGAATTGAAGGTGTTATGCAAGCACAACAGTTAGTCGAATACCTGAAATCACGGATTTAAACAGTTTACCAAATTAGAGATGGGAAATTCCACGTCTTTAATCTGTACTGCATTTAAGTATAATTATAGCGGGCAGGATGCCCGCACCACAAAATTTAGCCATATTAGGATTGTACAATCAATTTAGCTGCTCCACAGCTTATTACGGCAGTCTTCACTCTATTTCTTCCCCCTGGCAAATGCTATTCTAATTTAGATACTTATAATTCCTGATTTAATGATGACTATTATATTATTGGATAGTTGACCTAATATAGCACTAAGTCAAAATCAGCCTTATTATATCATAATAAATCTACAAAACACGCAACGGGAGATGAGTAACGCATGGGCAAGGTAGTTGGCATCGACTTGGGTACAACCAACTCAGTAGTCGCCGTCATGGAGGGTGGCAAGCCGGTGGTGATTGCCAATGCAGAAGGAATGCGAACAACCCCCTCCGTAGTTGGCTTTAGTAAGGAAGGTGAAAGGGTTGTAGGGCAAATGGCTAGACGGCAAACCGTCCTTAATCCCCAAAATACCTTTTTTGCGGTAAAACGCTTTATTGGGCGCAAATATGGGGAATTAAACCCGGATTCTAAGCGCGTTCCTTACACTATTCGTAAAGATGAAATTGGCAATATTAAGGTTGCTTGTCCTCGGCTGAATAAGGAATTTTCCCCAGAAGAAATTTCCGCCATGGTGTTGAAAAAATTAGCTGATGATGCTAGTCGTTATTTGGGTGAACCTGTTACCGGGGCTGTCATTACTGTTCCTGCTTATTTTAATGATTCTCAGCGTCAAGCTACCCGCGACGCGGGTAGAATTGCAGGTTTAGATGTTTTACGCATTCTCAATGAACCCACAGCCGCATCTTTGGCTTATGGATTAGATCGAGGTGATATGGAAACTATCCTCGTTTTTGACTTGGGTGGGGGAACTTTTGATGTATCCATTCTGGAAGTGGGGGACGGCGTATTTGAGGTTAAGGCTACTAGTGGAGATACTCAACTCGGTGGTAATGATTTTGATAGAAAAGTGGTTGATTGGTTGGCGCAACAGTTTTTAGAAGCAGAAGGGGTAGACCTAAGACGCGATCGCCAAGCGTTGCAACGATTAATGGAAGCCGCAGAAAAGGCTAAAATAGAACTTTCCGCAGTCAGTGTCACTGATATTAATTTACCTTTCATCACAGCCACCGAGGATGGTCCAAAACACCTAGAAACTCGCTTGACGCGATCGCAATTTGAAGGTTTATGTGTAGACTTGTTGGGTAGACTAAAAACACCAGTAAAGCGGGCATTAAAGGATGCCGGACTCTCTCCGGTAGATATTGAGGAAGTTGTTTTAGTCGGTGGTTCTACTAGGATGCCTATGGTAAAACAGCTAGTTCAAGACTTAATTGGCATCGAACCCAGCGAAAACGTTAATCCTGATGAAGTTGTCGCCGTCGGTGCGGCTGTTCAGGGCAGTATTCTCGCTGGGGAAACAAAGGATATTCTGCTGTTAGATGTTACACCACTGTCTTTGGGTTTGGAAACTATCGGCGGTGTCATGAAAAAACTTATACCCAGGAATACAACGATCCCAGTTCGTCGTTCTGACATCTTTTCTACTTCCGAAAATAATCAAAACAGCGTAGAAATCAACGTGGTTCAGGGGGAAAGGGACATGTCCACAGATAACAAGTCTTTGGGACGGTTTAAACTTTATGGTATCCCCCCAGCACCCAGAGGTATTCCCCAAGTTCAAGTATCTTTTGATATTGATGCTAATGGTATTTTACAAGTGACAGCCCTAGATCGTACCACGGGTAGGGAACAAAGTATCACTATTCAAGGCGCTTCTACTTTAAGCGAGTCCGAAGTTAATAGAATGATTCAGGATGCTCAAAAATACGCTGATATTGATAGGCAACGGAAAGAACGGGTTGAAAAACGTACCCGCGCCGAAGCTTTAATATTACAAGCAGAACGGCAACTACGCGAACTAGCGTTAGAAATGGGAATGCAATTCGCTCGTAACCGTCGTCAACGCATTGATAATATTTGTCGCAATTTGCGAGAAAGTTTACAAGCTGATGAAGATCGGGGTATTGATCAGGCTTATGCTGATTTACAAGATGCTCTTTATGAACTGAATAGAGAAGTCCGTCAGTATTATGCTGAGGATGAAGATGATGATCTATTTGGCGCTATCCGTGACATCTTTGCTGGTGAAAAAGAACCGGAACGAGATGTTTA
>OMJF01000115.1 GCA_900299285.1 Anabaena sp. 54
ATGTAGTTGGTAAATCTGGTTTTATGAAAGAATCGGGTTGAGGGTTTTCATCTGCTGGTAATGTAGTTGGTAAATCTGGTTTTATGAAAGAATCGGGTTCAGGCGTTTTTACCGTTGGTGGAGATAATATAGCGGTTGTTGCTGATGTAGAATCACCCTGTGGTAATTCATGAGGAATCAAAGCAACCGGTTCAATAATGATTTTTTTTGCAGATTTGTCCCCATGACCATTTTGATGAGTTATGGTTTCGCCACGTAGACTATCAGCCAATTGTAAAACCGTTGGTGCGCCTCCCGTTGGTATATTAAGAGAGTTTGTGTCTCTATTTTTTTCTAGTTCATTGCGTAGCCTGTTAACAAAGTCTGCTAATATTGTTTCTCCTTGCTGCTGTTGATCATACATCCGCGCCAACTGTTGAGAAATATCACTTTGATAGTTTTTGAGTTCTTGTGATAGTGAACTAAAGGCATTAGTGACAGTATGATCAAGACCGTCTATCATGGCGCTAACATTCTGTCCGTTATCATTAACTGCACTATCGTTAAATTGAGTATTTTTAAGTGAAAGTTGGTTAGAGGGGTTATGCTCCAGAGTTTGGGTAGCTAAAGTTTTCAATGAGGATTGTAATTGGGAAGAGATGTGTTTAGCTAAAACTTCTGCTAACTGACGAATTAACACCTGCTGTTCAGTAATTTGTCGTGATTGCTGTAACTGTTCTTTTTCCTCAATTAATTTTTGAATATCGTGAGATAATCGGTTTTTTTCTGCTTCTAGCCGTTTTACATCTTCCTGTAACGTCCTCAAAAGATTTTGTTGAAGATTTTCTAAATCCTCAACTACATCCCACAGAGCATTTTCTGCGGCTCTGGATAGCTCACCTCTAATGCGTGGATTTTCTGGTCGCTTCTCAAATCTCCCCATCAGTTTCTAGCCTCTAACACCTTGATGATTAAGTGGCTGCTCCGAATACGGAATCAACACTTATATTAAGTTTCCTTCATAAAATAGAGGAAACTGAACAATTTCACTGGATTTATAAATTTACTTAACCTATACAAGATTAGTACCTATATTAATGATTAGGGAATCATAGTTGTGAACGTCCTAGCATATAGGATGTCTAATATGTCTCTATTCCTCTTAGATTATAGTGATTAATGGGCAGAAATTGTACAAAAATCTTCTCCCTTTGCCAAAGGATGTAGCAAAATTCGAGAATTTACAGGTGGGTTCTGAAGTCGAGGTGGAGGAATTTTCCTATTTATTACCCATTACCCATTACCCATTACCCATTACCCATTACCTATATTACCTATTACCTATTGATGATAGTAAAGATCATAGCGCTCATGGCGGCACTGATGGGGACTGTAATTAACCAGGCGGCGGCGATATTTTGGATAGTGGAAAGTTTGATAGCTTGAATATCTTGTACCAGTCCAATACCTACAACTCCACCGACAAGGGCGTGGGAAGTGGAAACGGGTAAACCTAAACGAGAAGCTAGTAAAATTGTCATTGCTGTGGCCAGTTCGGCGCAAAATCCGCTGCTAGGTTCTAAGGAAATAATATTTTCGCCAATAGTGGTGATAACTTTTTTACCCCAAACTGCTAAACCTGCGACAATTCCTACAGCACCCAAAAGCAGAATCCAAAGGGGAATAGGGAGTTGATGACTAGGGACTTTACCTTGTTGATTGATGTAGTAAATTACTGCTAGGGGAGCGATCGCATTACCAACATCGTTAGAACCGTGAGCAAATGCGACAAAGCAAGCACTGATAACTTGAAATTTGGCAAATAAACCTTGAATTTGATGATCAATTTGACTATTTGCTAATTCTCGCCAACTGATCAAAGTCAGGGCTATGGCAGCTATTCCAGTGATGAATAGGGTAATATCGTGAGGAGGAATATTTAATTTTCTCTCTGTTAGTAAAAACTGACTCAAAGGTTGAGTGATTGTAGGGAGAACAATAATACCAAATACACTCAATAGCAATATACTTAACCAGGGAGTCCATTCTTGTAACTGGGACAGGGGATGAAGTTGGTTAAAAATCCAGTGTCGAATTAGACCATATAAACCAGCGGAGATTGCACCACTAATTATAGGTGTTAAAATCCAGCCAATGGTAATTAAACCGATAGACGACCAATCTATTGCCCCTACTCCTAATGATACCCAACTAAAGCCAGCGATCGCCCCGACAATGGCATGAGACGACGATACAGGTAAACCCCTAGATGTGGCAACTTGTAGCCATATTCCACCCGACAGGAGTACCGAGATCATGCCCATGACTAAAGTTTGTGGTGTCGTCACAAATAAAACTGGATTAGCAATTCTTGTTCCCAGGGTAGATGTTACCTCTTGTCCAAATAAGATAGCACCAAGAAACTCTAACACTCCAGCCATAATTATTGCCTGTTTGAGTGTAATCGCTTTAGAACCGACAGAAGTTCCCATGGCATTAGCAACATCATTTGCACCCAAATTCCCAGCCATATAGAAAGCTAAAAGAGCCACTATCACAAGCATTACCATAAAATAAACCATTCACATCTGTATAAGAGATCAAGATTGTAATGAATGATTTACATTTTCCATTTTTTTGGCTGTAAAAATCCTGGCGAGTTGATCATCTGGACAAAATGGTATCCCCGAACAATAGGAGATTAAGTAATTACCGGATGTTTTGACAAAATAGTGAACAAATTTCCCGAAGATGAAGTGCTGTAACTGTCTATGTTTTTAGCAGAGAAATTGAAATACTGATAGCTTAGTCCGTGAAGAGCTATATAACTGATCAAAGATATAAAGTTTGCAACCAGCTATAGAAGAGCGTCAGTACAATAGAAACTTAGGAAAAATAGAATCCCACAAATGTAGTCCTGTAACCGTCTATGTAGTTTCAATACAAGAAGTGGTAGACAGAATTAATTCTCTGATAATCCGGTAAAGTCTGATTCATCATTGGCAGGTATTAATATCTAACTACCTGTTAAATAACAGAACAGACAATATTCCCATAGCAGTTATCCATCTAGGCTTCTGCGACCACTACCTCGATGAGGATTGGGCGTTTGTGGGTCATTAGGACTAGGTTTAGAGTTATCAGCCAGCTTGAACTTCGTTTCACTTTTAGTGAAACTCTCGTTGGTCAAAGGTGAAGGCTGGTAATCGGACTTGAGCCTGGACAGAGCGGAAAAATGAGTCTGTACTGCTTCGCAGTTAAAAGCTAAGGAGCCAAAGACCAGACTCGATACTAAAAGTGAAATGGCAGCACGCATAGTAGATGTCTATTTTAGAACTCTCTACTTCATTAATCCTTGATATTTATATGTCTATCCGGAAAATTTGCAAAAAAGTATTGTATTTTACTGAATAAAAGTTAATTTTATACTTCTTCAAGATGCTCAACAAGTAACCAATTCCCAGAGGAATTTGGCCGCCCCCAAATCTTGAGTATTTTTGCTGAGGAAAGAGTTTGTAATTGCTGGTCTATATGCGATCGCAATGCCACAAGCTGCCAATTTGTCGTAGTTAAATTGGTTTTTTCTGTAATATTAAATTGGTAGTTTTGCTCACCGACCCGTTTAAATTTCCCTATAAAACAGTTGAGGTTTAATTTATTATTGGTCTGGTGCAAAATACAAGGACAATTACCATCAGCGGGATAAGTTTCTGGGTGGTCTAAATAATAAGTTTGCCAGTGTAACCAATCAGGATGATCAGTTGATAAGTTAAACAAGGGAACAATTACGACTGGTGCATAGTCATCTGTCAATAATGCAGCCTGTAAACTCTTCACTGATAAATCTCTGGGCTGACATCCTAGCACAACACTCATAGCAGCTGCCATACCGGCGGCTTGACCAATTCCCATGACTACGGGTTGGAGTCTGGTGGCCCCATTAGCAATATGGGAAACGGAAATGTTCTTTTCGCAAACCAGAAAACCATCTGTATCGGCCGGAATGAGAGCGGAATAGGGGATAGTAAAGGGTGTTCCTGTCCATCTTCCACCCCAACGGATAGATTTAGGTTGCAATAAAAACTCAACACCCGGATAATGATGATCGTTGACATAGTTACCGACAGCAATCGCATCATGGAATAGTGATGTGGTTTTACTGTTCGCCAAAGACAGAATATCTTGTTCACAAACAGTTGTTAAGCCTACTAAGCGGCGACTTTCCCGATAATAGGGATGGAGGGCAAAAGCGGAGTTAGGATGAGGAAAAAGTTTTCCAGCTAATCCGTAACGCCTACCAAACTGAGTTTGAATGAAGTGAGCGAAATTCTGACTGTGCCAAAAACATTCTCGCACAAATTCGTGCTTTTTCACCCCTGCATCTAATAAGCGATTGGCATTTTGGCAGTAGTCGTTACCGGCAATAGGCCAGTTAATCATAAATCGCCTACCAGGCAAGCGTCCATAGTTCAAAAATTTTTCTGGACCATAGTCATCCCAAGCTCCTGTAAACTGGGATGGATCATAGTTAGGGGCTGGAGAAATTTCTGGGGCGATATTTTCCCCAAAGTCTTGCATTACTACTACCCAAGTGGGTGCTTGGACTGGATAGGTTTGGGTTAGGGAGTTAAAATTTGTGGGTGCGCTGGGTTCTCCCCATTCTGACTGTAATTCCCAACCCCAGCGTAATGGTATTTCTCCTAAAGCTAATAAATCTCCTAATTCTGTGCCGTCAAGAGTTATTCTGGCGTTGACGGTGAAATCTGCAAAGCGTACACCTGTGATACAGTCTTCGGTTCGCAAAACCTCTAAAGGCACTTTTTGGGAAATCCATTGGAGATTAGGTAATTCTCGCACCCAGTCGGCAAATATTTCTGCACCTATGCGCGGATCATAACTAAAAAAGCTGACCCAACTATGATCTAATCCTCCTGGTTGTCTACGTTGCAATTCTTGTAAAAAAGCACCCCATAGACCTGTTTGAAAGGCTTGTAATTCGTTGCCGTCGGGTGCAGATACGCCCGCTGAGGTAAGCATTCCTCCTAACCAGGGAAATTCACTCACTAGGATGGTTTTTACACCTTTCCGCGCTGCTTGGATAGCGGCCACAGTCCCACCTGTGCCACCACCGACTACTAATACATCGGTTGTATAAATTTGATTCATGTTATATTTGTAATATTACAGCGATTTTCCTGGTCAATAAACCACGGGCTTTTTTTCGCGCCGAGGCGCTCCAGGCGCAGAGGAGGAAGATAATCAAGGTGTGGTTTAAATGGCCCAAAATTGCTGTAAATTAAAAGTTAAAAGACGTTTATCACAAATGATCAAAAACCGTGGGTTGGATTAAGCGATACTGTAACCCAACTTACATCTATGAAATTACAGCAATTATCCTCTTATGTATTAGAAGATCCATTCAATTTATTAACCATTAGCTAAATCTTTCTTTGTACCACTTTTGGTCCTAGTTAGTTACTAGAACTGGGTAAAGCGCAATGTGCTTTACCCTGATAAAATCTAATTACAATTTGGTTCCACACTCAGAACAGAAATTATGATTAGCTTGGTTTTGTGTGCCACAATTGCTGCAAGAAATTGATTCTACAGCGGTTTTTGGTGTTTGTTTAGGTAGACCAACCATTTGGGAGTTATTCTTGCCAGGGGCTACCATGGGATAGCAGTTTTCATCTCTGGTAACATGAACATTGACAATGACTGGTCCATTATGTTGCAGCACTTCGGCAATTTTATCTGCCAATTCTTCCCGCTGACTAATTACCATGCCTTTGATACCATAAGCCTGGGCTAAAAGCTCAATATCAGGCATTCCTACTTCCATGTTAGAAGATGAATAACGCTGGCCATAGAAGGCTTCTTGCCATTGTCGCACCATTCCCTGCCAACCGTTATTTAAAATTATGGTCTTGACATTAATTCCATATTGTGCTAATGTTCCCAATTCTTGTAAACACATTTGGAAACTGGCATCACCGCTGATACAAATTACTTCTTCCTCTGGAAATGCTACTTTTACGCCCATGGCCGCTGGCACACCAAAACCCATTGTTCCTAAACCGGCGCTAGAAATCCAGCGTCTTGGACCATTTTTGAGGAATTGGGCAGCCCACATTTGATGTTGACCGACATCTGTGGTGTAGAATGCGTGCGGGGCTTGTCTACCAACTTCGACAATTACTTCTTGGGGAGAAATACTATCGGCATGATGGGGTACTATTAAAGGGTAATCTTGTCGCCAACGGTTAATTAGGTTTAACCATTCTTGGTTTTGGTTTGGTGTGGCTTTCCTATTTGCGTCTTGACATCGGTGTAATAGGTCTTTTAAGACGTTTTTAACATCCCCCACGATGGGAACTTCGGGAACGCGGTTTTTACCAACTTCTGCGGGGTCAATGTCAATGTGAATGACTTTGGCTAAGGAGGCAAATTCGTCTAGTTTTCCTGTAACTCGGTCATCAAATCTCGCACCAACGCAAATTAATAAATCACAATTTGTGACAGCAAAGTTTGCGTAGGCCGTGCCGTGCATTCCCAACATTCCCAAAGACAGGGGATGATGTTCGTCAAATGCACCGATACCCATTAAGGTGGTGGTGACGGGAATATTGAATAATTCAGCTAGTTGTTTGACTTCTTCATGGGCATTGGCAGCGATCGCTCCCCCTCCAACATACAATAAAGGACGACGACTTTCTCGAATTAATTGAATAGCCGCATTAATTTGGCGGGGATTTCCCTTGACTGTGGGACGATAGCCTGGTAACTTAATAGAACCCGGTGCTACGGGAACATAATCAAATTCTTCTAACGCTACATCTTTAGGAACATCAATTAAAACAGGTCCCGGTCTACCTGTGCTGGCAATGTGGAAAGCTTCAGCGACAATCCGCGCCATATCTTTAGCATCGCGGACTACGTAAGAATGCTTAACAATGGGTAAAGTAATCCCATAAATATCTGTTTCCTGAAAAGCATCTGTACCAATTGCGGCTCGTGGTACTTGTCCTGTGACTACAATCATGGGTATGGAATCCATGTAAGCTGTAGCAATACCTGTCACTAAGTTGGTTGCCCCTGGTCCAGAAGTCCCAAAACATACTCCTACCTTACCAGTAGCACGGGCGTAACCGTCAGCTGCGTGGGATGCTCCTTGTTCGTGTCTAACTAAGATGTGCTTAATCGTACCCGCTGCTTCTATTTTATAGAGATCATCATAAATGGGTAGAATTGCGCCACCGGGATAACCAAAAATATGCTCAACACCATGACGAATAAGACTATCTATGAGCGCGAAACCGCCAGAAGTCCGTTGGGGGTGAACTGGGTAATTTGGTGGTACAGGAGACTGGTTGTGATTTTTAGATTTTGGGGGACTGATTTCAGAAGACGAAAGCACGGTTTAGGCCTCAAGGTATAACTAAAATTAACGCTTAGATTGTGTATTTTAAGACTTTTAATTTAAAAATTCTCACAGATCATAAATAAATTAGGGATGCGATGAGAATAGATTAAGATTGTACAACTTTAGATCACATCTGGCAATACTTTGCGAGTATTTTGCCAGGACCAGATACCGATAGCTCCCACAACTACACTCATTCCTAATAATACAACAGATAAACCAAAGCCATTAACTAACTTGGTTGTAATTAATAGGGGTGCGGTCAGGGCGATATTAATGGCATGATTTTGAAAACCAAACACTTTACCGTGCATTTCTGGTGGTGTTTGTTGCTGAATTAAGGTTTGCATTGGCACGTTAACAAAAGCAGCACCTATGCCTAAGAAAATACATAGTCCTAATGCTAAGGGTTGGTTGTCAATAAAAATGAATAAACCTAGAGATAATGCCATGGTTATAAACCCCATTAAAGGCAAGGGTTTATGATGTAAACGATGACCGAAATGCCCTAAAATAGCCGCACCTATCACCATACCCACCCCAGCAGCAGCGACAAAAGAGCTAAATTCTTCCGGTGCTAAATGTAACCTAGCAGCCATACCAATGGCTAATTCTATCAGGGCGGCAAATACGCAGTATAAGGTGACAATTTGCAGCATAGCATTCCATACCAGCCGATTTTGTTTGAGATAGCGTAGTCCTAGTATAAATTCAGCCCAGGGATTAATTGGGGCTGTCTCTTGGTTAATTTGTCTGTGTTCTCGAAAATGAATGGGCATCATGATCAGGGCAGAAAGCAGGTATAAGCAGCCAACTACCAATTCTTTGCCAAAGCCCTTGTTCAAACTTTCAAACCAGTTTAACATAGGAGTGGCTACGGCATTACCAATAATTAACGCAGCCATCATTGTGCTGCTGAATAAGGCATTGGCAGCCATTAAACCTTCCTTTTTGACCAAAAGCGGAATAGCAGCCTGTTCTGCTGGAGCAAAAAACTGGGTAATGGTGGATATAGAGAAGGTGAAGAAGAGGAGAATGGTAAATTCTCGCGGTAGGAAGGGAATTAAGATCATTAACACCCCACGCACCGCGTCTGAACCGACCATAATCAGTTTTTTTGGTACACGGTCAACGATAATACCACCTACAGAACCAAACAGCATGGCTGGGACGGTAAATGCCATATACAAATAAAAACGCCCGTCTTCTCCTCCACTATTAATGGGCAAATAGAGTTTGAGTAAGGCAATCATTAATACAAAGAATACCTTGTCAGCCAATTGGGAAATCAATTGCCCAATCCATAGAAGCATAAAGCTTCTATTTTTTATCAGCGCTGCAAATCCGTGATTAATAGTAGTAGACTTATTATGCAACATTAGATACTCATGATTGGAAAATAATTGAGGTAATTACGCATGGCATAATCAAGGTTAGAGGCAAAAAAAAGAGATGTCGAGACGAATTACTCTTGATTAATAATAAGCTTTTCGGTAACATTTTTCCTAATTCCTGAAATAATCACTATTGATTGCCATACTGTTGTAATATGAAATTGATAAATTCACAGGCGGTCAGGTGGTTTTTGGGTGGAGAGAACCCAGTGGGGGGGTTTACCCATTTCCCTGGGACTGCTTGGGGGGACTGCCACATTGATAAATGGTCAACTGCTGGATCTGCGTAAAAGTTATTTTCTTTTATACCGAAATAACTTGAAGTCCAATGGGTGTAATAATCATGACTTAAACGGTGAATGGGAAAGTTGCCCTTGAGAGGGACTCCCCAACCGTCAATAGCAATAAAAGCCTGAACGTGACCTCCCAAAAGTTGCCACCCTGTAGCAGCACCTATACCTCCAATTACACCAGCACTAAAGCATAAGAATATCAGAGGAGATTCTAGCTTATCACGGAGGCGATAGCTAGGCGCTCCGAAGGAATCGCGCAAGAAATGTAAAATATGAAATGTTGATAAAGTTAAATAGCCTTTTTCTGGAAAAATTAGTATATCTGCGGGCTTGTCTATGCTAAAACTTTTTTGGTCTTTATTTAAGCACTCTTGGATAAAGCTTTGAGTTAATTCTGGTGCATGAATTCCGGGACAAATAATAATGGGCATTGATTTTTTCTTTTCTAAGAGGTTGTCTTAAAATTTTATGGCGAATATAATAGAGACTAGGTCACGCCTTGGAAACGCTACTACACAAGCAAAGTCCACCTGCGTGGACTAACGAAAAATTAAGAATTTGAAACCTGCGTAGGCAGATTTTGTCTATGTAGATGTGATTTCTAATCGCCCTTAGACTTTTCAAACATCCTTTAATCTGTCATAATTTTCTCCTAAATTAACCTAAATTAACATGAAAATTTACCGCAGATGAACGCCGATAAACGCTGATAAAGAAAAAGGATAATTATTCTGTGTAGCTTTGGAGAAAATTGGTCTTAATTCGTGAATAATTGGTTTTATAATAAATGCAAAAATTTTTTTAATTATGCAAACCGATCACACGCTAAATCTACCTCTCATGGGTTGCGGTACTTGGGCTTGGGGAAATCAATTACTTTGGGGATACAATCAAAGTATGGATAACCAGTTGCAGCAAGTATTTAATCTTTGTGTTAGTAATGGTGTCACATTGTTTGATACGGGTGATTCCTACGGTACTGGCAAATTAAAAGGACGCAGTGAATTACTTTTAGGAAAGTTTTGTCAAGGATATCAAGAAATAAATAAAGAGAATATTTGTATTGCGACTAAGTTGGCTGCATACCCTTGGAGATGGACTAGAAAATCAATTATATCAGCTTGTTATGGCTCGGCAAAAAGATTAGGTAAAAATGTTGATTTGGTGCAAATGCACTGGTCTACAGCTAATTATGCACCTTGGCAAGAAGTGGGTTTATTAGACGGTTTAGGAGATTTATATGAGCAAGGTTTAGTTAAAGGTGTAGGTTTGTCTAATTATGGTACAAAAAGACTTAAATGGGTGCATAAAAGATTTCAGGAAAGAGGAATACCTATTAAAACTTTGCAGGTACAATATTCGCTTTTATCTACTTATCCAGTCACGGAATTAGGTTTAAAGCAAGTTTGTGATGATTTGGGAATTAGGTTAATTGCTTATAGTCCTTTAGGGTTGGGTTTATTAACAGGAAAGTTTTCAGAAAATGGGAGTTTTCCTAAAGGTATTCGTGGGTTATTATGTAAGCAGTTATTACCGGGAATGAAACCACTTTTAGGTTGTTTACAGGCCATAGCAAATACCAGAAATAAAACTATGTCTCAAGTAGCTATTAATTGGTGTATTAGTAAAGGTACAATTCCTATTCCTGGGGCTAAAAATGTGAAACAAGCACAGGAGAATATTGGTTCTTTAGGTTGGTTTTTGAGTGATGGTGAGGTGATAGAATTAGATGCTGCTGCTGATAGGGTGGAGAAGAAAATGGTGCAGAATATTTTTCAGACTAAGTAATCAGTAATATTCAACCCCATAACAAAAGAATCATGGTACAAACTTCTACTTTTATATTTCGTCTTTCCCAAGGACATTTGAATTTACTCACAGTTTGTCCTCGCAAATTCCAATATAGCTATTTAGAACAACTTAACACACCTATAGATCCTCAAAAGGAAGAATATCAAATTTTGGGTAGTCGTTTTCACTTACTTATGCAGCAGCGAGAAATGGGTTTATCTATTGATAATTTGTTAAAAGCAAATCCTCAATTGGAAAATTGGATGACTGATTTTACGAAAATTGCCCCAGAAATATTTACAACTGATATTAATAATCATCATCAAACTTTTCGAGAAAGTGAACATTATCGAACTTTGCAAATTGGAGACTACTTACTCACAGTTATTTATGATTTATTAATTACTGATCAAAATCAAGCTCAAATTCTCGACTGGAAAACCTATCCCCAACCACCAAAACCAGAAATATTAGCCCAAAATTGGCAAACAAAACTGTATATGTATATATTAGCAGAAACTAGTAGCTATCTATCAGAAAATATCTCCATGACTTACTGGTTTGTACAATCAAAAGGGCAAACTAAAAATATCAAATTCACTTATAATGCACAACAACATCAAAAAACAGCACAGGAATTAAATCAATTATTAAACAACTTGACAAAATGGGTCAGAGATTATGAAGATAATACACCATTACCGCTTCAAGAATCTGATCAAATCTGTGAATCTTGTCAATTTGCTGTGCGGTGTCCTCGTCAAAAAAACCAGGAAATAACTATGAATATTAACCAGCATTTTCCTAACTTAGAAAATATTGCAGAAGTATCACTGTAAACTTAAAGTAATACTTAATTCTTATTTACATCTTAGCACCAAACTCTAATGGAATGGATTTTAAAAACAACGGCAAAACCCCCTGGTTGGTTTATTGAATTGGTGAAACGCTACGCACCAGGAATAAATGGTAATTTTGCTGCCCAATTATTTTGGCAACGGGAAATTAAATCTGAGGAAAAATTGGCGGCTTTTATTGATTATCAAGTTTATCAAAGTGCTGATTTTCAGGAATTTGGACAGGAAATGAATTTGGCTGTGCAACGGTTAATAACTGCGAGAAAAAAAGGAGAAAAAATTGCTATTTGGGGAGATTTTGATGCCGACGGAATTACTGCCACTGCGGTATTATGGGATGGTTTGGGTGAATTTTTTGAGCAAGATCGTCAATTAAGTTATTATATTCCTAATCGTTTCACAGAATCTCATGGTTTAAATAGGTTGGGAATTGACATTTTGGCGGAAAAAGGTTGTAAGTTAATTGTTACTTGTGATACGGGAAGTACGAACATTTCAGAAGTAATTTATGCCCAAAGTTTAGGGATAGATGTTATTATTACGGACCATCATACATTACCTTTAGAACGTCCTCCGGTGGTCGCAATTATTAATCCTCGTTATTTACCACGGGAACATCCTTTTTTTCATTTTTCTGGTGTTGCAGTTGCTTATAAATTGGTGGAGGCTTTATATGCAAGTTTACCAGATATTCCCGCAAATCCCTTAACTGATTTATTAGATCTAGTAGCAATAGGATTAATTGCAGATTTGGTGCAATTAAGTGGAGATTGTCGTTATTTAGCACAGTTGGGAATTAAACAATTACACACAGATTATAAAAAATTACCAACAGCTAGAAGAAGGCCAGGAGTGGGTAAATTACTAGAATTATGCCAGAAAAATGGCGATCGCCCTACAGATATTTCCTTTGGTTTGGGACCGCGAATTAATGCTATTAGTCGCATTCATGGTGACGCTAGTTTTTGTGTGGAATTATTGACGAGTAAAGATATTGAACGTTGTCAAAAACTCGCAGAAGAAACGGAATTAGCTAATTCCCGTCGCAAGTCTTTACAAAAAGATGTCCAAGCACAAGTTACTAAAAAACTCGCACAATTAGACTTATCAACTACTAGTGTTATTGTTTTAGAAGATTCTCAATGGTCTGCTGGTGTTTTAGGTCTGGTTGCTGGCCAAATAGCCCAGGAAACCGGTCGTCCGACAATTTTGTTAAGCACAGAAGGAAAGGAAAAAGAGGCAGATTCTAGCCAATTTATGGCGCGAGGTTCGGCACGTTCTGTGAATAAGATTGATTTATATCAATTAGTTCAAGAACAAGCCCATTTATTACATCGTTTTGGTGGACATCCTTTCGCAGCAGGTTTGAGTTTATTAGTAGAAAATATCCCCTTATTTACCTCCGCAATTAATCAGAAATTACGGCAATTTTTAGGAGGAATTAATCTGACGGCAACGGTAGAAGCTGATTTAGTAGTGACAGTTGCAGATTTAGGTAAAGATTTATTTTCAGAACTGAAACTTTTAGAACCCTGTGGTATGGGAAATCCTATTCCCAAATTATTAATTAAAAATTGTTGGTTTGAAAATTCTCGGCATAAAAATCAACAAGATTTGCAAGGCAAGAAAGTACAATATATTAAAACGGATTTTAATATTCGAGATGATTCTACTAATAGTGCTTTTCCAGGTATTTGGTGGGGACATTATAAAGAAGAATTACCTATTGGTAGATGTGATTGTATTGCGGAAATTGATTTTAATAGTTTTAAAAAACGCTATGAAATTAGATTAATTGCAGTTCGTTCTCATGGTGAAGATGAAATAAAAAATCATAATTATCCTGTAATTTTAGACGGGAGAAATCTGGAAAATTTACAGGAAATGATAGATGATAAATCATTATTAATTATGAAAGATTGTCCTAATAATTGGCAGGATTTAAGATTATGCTTCAAAAAATCTCTTGATCATCAACAACAATTAGTTATTGCTTGGAGAAAACCGAATATTCAAGAACCTAGAGATATTTGGTTAACTTTGGTAGGTATTGCTAAATATCTCAGTCGCACAAATAAATCTGTTAGCTGTATGCAAATTTTAACAAGACTGGATATTAGTAAACAAAGCCTATATTTAGGATTTCAAGCTTTAAAATTTTTAGGGTTTATCGTCAAAATTAAAGATGATTATTTACAAATAAGCTGGGATTCTATATATGATCAAAAACCTGCTGATCATGTAATTAACGAATTTTTAGCTGCCGTTAGAGAAGAACAATTTCAACGGGATTATTTTTTTCATGTTCCTTTATCTATTATTGTGTCCATGATGATTGATTTTTCCCCAGTCTCAGAAAATGGTTAATTAATAACAATTTCCCAGCACCTCAAACCCCGTGTACGGAGCGGAGTTTACACTTATACAAGTAATCAAGCTCGCGTAAAGCAAAATATTCGTAAAGATAATTGATCTGTAGATTTAAGAGTTATCATTTTTAGTAAAGATAAATTAAAAAACTTTTATAAACCTAAATTAATGTGGTCTATTCTGCAAAAGTTTGTGTTTCCCAACCTAGCTGTCCTATTCATTTAGTTAGCAAAACAGGACAAGCTGTAGAGATTTCGATTCATACTCCCAGTCCATATATCTGTGCTAACTGTGAACAGATATTACCAGACTGGAAACAACAACAGTTTTTGTGGGTAGTGCTTGTTTTGCAACAATCACGATATCCTCTGGAGGAAATGACCACGGAAACAGAGAAAGAAAAAGAAAAACTGCGGGAAAAATTTATGCGGTTTGGGTGCGATGTAGCATTTAATTTGCGCGATCGCGGATATTTAACGGACTTGATAGATCCCCGTACAGGTTATCCATTACTATCTCATTCCGGTGTATTTCCCCATGATGATACAGCAGTTGCACAAGCCTTACTAAAATATCCCGCAATTGAAAATAAATGCCATGTCCTTGTACACCCTCATTGGGGAACTGCTGTTTATCCTAGTGTTATGCTTTCGGAAGCTCCCCCAGATATGATTGAGTTAGTAACTAAAGCTGTAGCACCAATGCACGGGTGGACAGAAAATTAAAAACAAAAACTTGAGACTTGTGCATTTATCCTCCCAGTTGCTGCTGCTAAATTTGCGAAAATAAATGTGTAGGCTAGAATTACTAAGCTTTTAGCAATAAGTCAGAGGAAGGGAGTATGGATAGTAACAACTGGTTGGAACAGCTAATGATGTTGGGTATTGGCACAACTTCTTTAGTGGCAGATAAACTCAAGCAAGTTAGTGATGAACTGGTAAAGGATGGTAAACTCAATCCTGAACAAGCTAAGGCCGTCATGGATGATCTTGTTCATCAATTAAAGTCCGAACAAGGCGGTTGGGATGAGCAAATGCAACGCCAAGTGCGAAATGTCATGCAGGATCTGGGGGTTGCGCGTCAGTCAGAAGTGGACGAATTACGGGGTAGAATTGACAGGTTAGAGCGTCAAGTTCGTGATTTGGAAAATAAACTGTGGCGCTAAAATGTCCTTTGTGATTTACACTAATTTGTGTTCTGTCGGTAATCTGATTACCAGTAATTAAAACAAAGAGGGCTGATTTTGAAAGGAATTTTCCTCAGTGTGGTGTTAATGCTGGTGTGTGTTGGCGTTTTAGTATTTACTCAAATTAGCGGTCAAAAAGATGCTGCAACCGGTAATGAATCGCCCCAAACACAACCAACCACCACTATCATCCAAGAAAACAATACTCTAAAAGCGAACAATACTATGTCCCCAGCCAATGCTGTTACTACCCCTTCTGGTCTAAAATACGTTGAACTAGAAGAGGGAAATGGTGTAACTCCCCAACCTGGACAAACCGTTGTAGTTCACTACACCGGCACTTTGGAAGATGGGACTAAATTTGATAGCTCACGCGATCGCAATCAACCCTTTAGCTTTAAAATCGGTGTAGGACAGGTAATTAAAGGTTGGGACGAAGGACTAAGCACTATGAAAGTAGGTGGCCGTCGTCAATTAATCATCCCTTCAGAGTTAGGTTATGGTGCGCGAGGCGCTGGTAACGTGATTCCCCCCTACTCTACTTTACTTTTTGATGTGGAATTGTTAGGCATTAAATAAGTAATTGGGAATTGGGAATTGGGAATTGGGGATTGGGAATTGGGGATTAGTATTGGAGATTGGTAATATTTTGGGAAATTACGGCAATTTTTGTTTATTGGCAAGATTAGGAGAGAATGAACCACGAAGGAACGAAGAATACGAAGGAAGAGGATAGAAGGAAGAAGTAAGAAAATTCTTGGACTACGCTTTTATTTATCAAATGTAAAATTAGATATTTAGTATGATGAGAAGGCTTTATTTTTTGCTTCCAGGAACAGATGGTAATTTTGCTTGTGGTGGTCTTTGGGCAGAGTTGAAAACGGTTAATTTGGTTCGAGAATTTTGCTCTGCTCAGGTGGTTACTTATCGTCAAAAAGAATCTGGTAAGTTGTTTTTAGATGATTTATTACAGGAGCAAATTTTAAATAATTTAGATGATGTCATTTTTGTGATTAGTTGGGGCTTTGATGTTACTAAATTGGCAGTTAAATTACAAAAATATCATGTGATTTATCATGCTCATAGTGCCGGTTATAAGATGAATTTACCATCGAATATTCCCATAATTACGGTTAGTAGAAATACTCTGGGTTATTGGGGACAAAAATCACCAAATTCTCTGATTTATTATTTACCAAATCAAATTAGTGAGGAATTTACTAATTTACATCAAAGTCGAGATATTGATGTTTTAGTCCAAACTCGCAAGTCTTCTCAATATTTAATTAAGTCGTTAATTCCTGCTTTGAAAAAAAAATGTCGTGTCTTGGTTGTTGATAGTTATGTGGAAAATTTACCAGTTTTATTTAATCGTGCTAAAATTTACCTTTATGATTCTGCCCAATATTGGCAATTACAAGGGGTTAGTGAAGGATTTGGTTTACAACCAATGGAAGCTCTAGCTTGTGGTTGTCATGTCTTTTCTAGTGTTAATGGGGGATTATCTGATTATTTAGATCCGGGTTTTAATTGTTATAAAATCGCTGGTTATGCTTTAGAATATGATCTAGCCAAGATTTTACAGGTTCTAGAAGCAACCACATTACCAACTTTATCGGAAACAGTTTTAGCAGAATACAGAAAGGAAAATATTATTCAACGTTTAAAGGTAATTTTATCAGAAATTAATGATTTCTTTGATCATAAAAATCATTACTCGACTAAAATTCCAGATTTAACAAAAATCCAGTTAGCAAAATTGTTTGTAGAAAGAATTTTTGCTAAAATTCAAAAGAAATATTTACAGGGTAATTAGGAATTTTATGAATAAACGATTGTTGGTTACTGGTGGTGCTGGGTTTATTGGTACGAATTTTGTTCATCATTGGTGTCAAACTTATCCAAATGATAGATTAGTGGTATTAGATGCTCTTACCTACGCTGGAAATCGCTCTAATTTGACCTCGGTTGCATCAAAAGCAAATTTCCGTTTTGTCCAGGGAGATATATGCGATCGCTCTTTAGTTGAAAAACTACTTTTAGAGGAAAATATAGATACTATAGCCCATTTTGCGGCTGAATCTCACGTTGATCGTTCTATTACAGGACCTGCTGCATTTGTCCAAACTAATGTGGTGGGAACTTTTACTCTTTTAGAAGCTTTTCGTCAACATTGGGAAGCAAAAACACAACCCCATAATTATCTATTTCTTCATGTTTCTACCGATGAAGTTTATGGTAGTCTCACCCCAGATCAACCAGCATTTTCAGAAACTACAGCTTATAGTCCCAATAGTCCCTATTCAGCTTCAAAAGCTGGAAGTGATCATTTAGTTCGTGCTTATTATCATACCTATAAATTACCCACAATTATCACCAATTGCTCGAATAATTATGGCGCTTTTCAATTTCCAGAAAAGTTAATTCCTCTGATGTGTATTAATATTCTAACAGGTAAAGAATTACCTGTTTATGGTGATGGTAAAAATATCCGCGATTGGTTATATGTTGGTGATCATTGTCAAGCTTTAGATGTGATAATTCATCAAGGAAAACCAGGAGAAAATTACAATGTTGGGGGTAATAATGAAGTTGAAAATATCAGCCTTGTCCAAAATTTATGTCAAATTATGAATGAATTAGCACCAGATTTACCAGTTTATCCAGCGGAAAAATTAATTACTTTTGTTAAAGATAGACCTGGACATGATCGAAGATATGCTATTAATGCTAATAAGCTGAAAACAGAATTGGGTTGGACTCCATCTGTGACAATTACTCAAGGTTTACGTTTAACTGTAGAATGGTATCTTAGTCATCGTGATTGGTGGAAACCTTTGTTATAGTAGCTGATAGGTCTGGACGACTAGAAGTCGCGGCTATACAGACAAAACCCATCTTCATGGGTTTCAAACCCTAATTATGAATGGGAGTAGTAGACAGTCTGGGCGACTAGAAGTCG
>OMJF01000116.1 GCA_900299285.1 Anabaena sp. 54
AGAACAAGATACAACAGAAAACACCCCCAGACGCAGACGACGCTATTCCCAAGAACAAGATACAACAGAAAACACCCCCAGACGCAGACGACGCTATTCTCAGGAAGAAAATAACACATCTGCCTCCTCTCGAAGAGAAAGACGATATCGTAGCCAAAAATCGCGCCCTGAAAATTCATCCTCCTCAACAGAGAAAAATTCTGGAGAATCTTCACCACCACAACCTTCCTGGAGAGAAAGACTTAAACCCAATTCTTCACCAGAAAATTAAATTAATATTATGTCTTTGAATACAGGAAAGATTTTTCCTGGGACAGATGTAAGTGATTCGCTCAGTTTATACTTTATGAAGAAGTGTAACCTACATTAAGCGAATATCCTCATGAGTTATTTATTGCTCCAAGTTACAGCCGAAGCGACAGGAAATCACTTTCCCTTAGCTTTTACTTTGGTGTATGTAGTCGGTTTTATCGCTGCTGTCACCATTGGTTCAATTGCCTGGTACAACTCCAAACGTCCCCCAGGTTGGGAGAGTAAAGAACGTCCTAACATTGTCCCCAAAATTGAGAAAGAATCATAGAACTGGCACAAATCTCACAAAAAATTCTAATTTTTTGATACAGCAAGTTCAGATTGTTGCTCTGTAGTCAGGGCTTTAGCCCTGATTTTGTTCGCCTAGCGTCTCGAAAAGAGAACTCAAGCCTAAGTCCTGAATAAATTCAGTAATAGGTGATCCCTAATGGAAAAAATGTATTACCCATTACCCATCACCCATTACCTAATTCTGTAGGTCAACACAACGACGATATAGCTTTTGAATTTGCTTGAGCAGTGTAGTGTGTGCTGCTTGGTTAGCACCACTAAACTTACTTAACTCTGTCAATTGGGTGAGGAGTCTTGCTTCTTCAATGGCTATATCACCATCACTATAAATCAAGCCACTTATGGACTCAATTAAATTCTCATAGTCTTCCTGCGTCGGGCGATCGCCTAAATACTCTTTCACCCATTTATAACAGTCCTTAGGCTTCACTGGCACTAATTCATACAACCAAGGCTTAATTTCAGGATCACCAGCTAAACCCTTAGCTTGAGCTATTTCCCGCAAATATTGCCGTTCTTCCGGCTGGATTTTACCATCAATCCAAGCTGCTCCAATCAGGATTTTTACTAGGTTTTTGACATGGGAATTATTAACCATTGTTGCCTCCTCTGGTAGATTCCGGCTTTGATTAGATCTTACAATCACTCTTGATATTCACTGAGAATCCTTAGATTTTTTTAAGCGCACCATGAAAAAACCATCCATATCCTGTTGGTGAGGCCAGACTTTCAACCAACCAGGAGTAGTATGATTAAATAATTCAAAAGGGTGCGGCTCTATTTGCCAATGGGGGTTTACTGCTAAAAATTCCGAAATTACCCGCTCATTCTCCTCTGGGTGTAATGTACAAGTTGCATAAACTAAAACGCCTCCAGTCTTGACAAAAGTTGCATTATGTGATAGTAATTGTTTCTGTAATTGGCAAAGTTCTTGTACCGAATCAGGGGTTTGTCGCCAACGCGCATCTGCGTGTCTGTGCATAGTTCCCAAACCTGAACAAGGAGCATCAAGTAATACACAGTCAGCAGTTTGAGAGAATTGCGGTAAATTCCGGCTATCTCCTATATAAGTATCAATAGATTGTAAATGCAGACGTTCGGTATTTTCCTTTAATTTCCGCAACCGAGAAGCAGTTTGATCACAAGCCCAAATTTTACCCTCATCTCCCATTAATTCCGCAATATGGGTAGTTTTTCCCCCTGGTGCTGCACAAGTATCAATTACCACATTACCAGGTTTAGGGTCAAGCAAATAACCAACTAATTGGGCGCTACTATCTTGGATAGTCCACCAACCTTCATAGAAACCGGGTAAATTTTGAATTGGTCCATTGTTACCAATTAATCGTAAAGCTTGGGGTAAATTAGGAATAGATTTAGCTAAAATACCAGCAGATGCAAAAGTTGCTTTTACCTCGTTTATAGAACTACGCAGTATATTTATTCTTAAATCAATTGTCGGGGTTTGATTCATCCAAATACACAGTTTTTCTGTTTCTTCAAAACCCAATTGTGATAACCAAACTTCAATTATCCAATTGGGAAAACTGTGTAAAATTCCCAATCTTTCTACGGGATTTTCTGGTAAAATTAAAGGTTCTGAGGACTTTTCTAAAAGTCGAAGATATTGACGTAATAAACCATTTACAAAACCAGTTAAACCAGGAAAACCATTTTCCTTTGCTAATTCAACAGTGGTATTTACAGCCGCAGAAACAGGGATTCTTTCTTGATAACGCAGTTGATAAAAACCCAGATGTAGAATTGTGCGGAGGTCTTTTGGTTGTTGGTTTTTCTTGGTAGCAAGTTGGTCAATGATAGCATCTAAAGTCCGTTGTCTTCTCACGCTACCATAGACTAATTCTGTCATTAATCGGCGATCGTTGTCCGGTAACTTACACTTTTGTAATACCCGGTCTAAAGCAACATCAGTATAAGCTCCTTTATGAACTTCTTTGAGAGCAATAAAAGCTAATTGGCGGGGGTTAGTCATGGAATATCAGATAATTTAGCTCAGAGTTGTCATTATACCTGCTGGGATCAGCTCAAGGAATAAATACCTATGGTGCATTAGTGGTAGCGTAACGCACCAAATAATAAATCTCATTATTAATATAAGTACCCAAGCAAAATTAATTGCACATAGTTATTGAAAACAAAAATCTCTCTACTCCTTACCTGTTAAGAGTTAAGAGTTAAGAGTTCCCTCTCCTAAATATGAAATTTATTTTACACGACTACTTATTAAACTGATATCTGCCGTTAGGATGGAGTATGGCTGTCAATTTTTGTTATTTTTTCGTTTAAGTGGATATTAACTCGGTCACTAGTGCGATCGCTAAAATTGCACCTCCAACTACTATTATAGCTATATAGTAATTATTAGACATCTGGTGGTAATTAAATGTGCGTAGTCACCAAACCCTTGTAAGGACAATTCATGAATTGTCCCTACGATAGTTTTCACCAGATGTCTATTTTAATTATAACTAATATTTTTCAAATGCTCTGGTAAATTAGTGATTGTAAGAGGACTTACGTCAAATATCTCCGAAACCCTCATTTGTCCGTATCCTCTGTGCCTGTAGTGGTTCGTTATTCCGTGATTTCTGCGTAAGTTCTATGTAAGTAAGTTGACATTTAAAAACTAAACTCTGTAAAGAAATGTAAAAAAGATACCCTAATTATTAAATAATTAGGGTATCTAAATTTGTCTAAATTTTTTGGTTAAGATTCAGAAGTTTTTTTACCGACAACTTGAGATTTGAGGGTAGTAATTTCGCTAGATAACTCCTGTCTGCTGGAGGCTTTGAGTAAATAGCGATACACAAACCACACAGAGTACCCAATACCAATTAATTCAAAGCTGGGTGCTACTAAAGGAATATCATTAAGAGCAGCTAGTACGGCCAATAGTACCTTAACGGCGACTACAGATGTCACTACTAAACCAATAGTAACTATAGGCTGCTGATATTGACCAAAGAACTTACCTACATAATCTGGTAATGTACCAAGAAAACCAGAAACTTGCTGTCCATATTTGAGCCATTGTTCTTGGGGCTGCATGGGGGGCTGAAGTTTGGTAAGATTACCAGTCTGGGTGTTAATCTGGGGGATGGTTGTTTCTTTGAACTGAGTTTCTTGGTATTCTGGTTCTTGCATTTTTATTTCCATGATTTTGAACTTTGAGTTTTTTACCTAAACATTTACAAGCAAAAGGCTGTTAATTGACAATTCTTCCACTAATAAGGATGAGAAATCAGAGATTATTGGTTTATATTATCTAGACTTATTGACAAGTATGACAAAAATTTGCTCAAGATCTCGCCATTTATGTTACTAGTTAGGGGATAGGCAGGAAACAAGACTCTCTTTAACAGTGCAATAATCATAAATTACACTCTTTATTGTCTTTATATTTCATGAAAACAAGTATTGATTTTCTTAATCACCTTAATTCTAGTCAACGTCAGGCTGTAGAACACTATTGCGGACCATTGTTAGTAGTTGCTGGTGCTGGTTCGGGTAAAACCCGTGCGTTGACCTACCGTATTGCTAATTTAATTCTACAACACCGTGTTAATCCTGAAAATATCCTTGCGGTGACATTTACGAATAAAGCCGCAAGGGAAATGAAGGAAAGAATTCAAAGGATATTTGCTGAACAAGTAGCGATAACAAAATATGGTAAAAAGTTTGATTTACTAACAGAATATGAACAAACTTTGATTAAATCACAGGTTTACCGCACTACTATTAAAGATATGTGGTGTGGAACTTTTCATAGTTTGTTTTCTCGTATTCTCCGTTATGATATCGAGAAATATCAAGATGAAAAAGGGAGAAAATGGGAGAAAAACTTTTCTATTTTTGATGAATCTGATGTCCAAAGTGTGATTAAAGAAATTGTGACTAAAGATCTAAATTTAGATAGTAAAAAATTTGAACCTAAGTCTGTGCGTTACGCTATTAGTAATGCTAAAAATCAGGGATTTTCCCCTAGAGAATTTGAAAGTGAACAGCCAAATTATCGCGGGCGGGTAATTGCTGATGTTTATAATCGTTATCAAGATAAACTGGCTCAAAATAATGCTTTAGATTTTGATGATTTGATTTTAATTCCTACTAGATTATTTCAACAAAATGAGCAGGTTTTAGGTTATTGGTATCGCAAATTTTGTCATATTCTAGTTGATGAATATCAAGATACTAACCGGACTCAATATGATTTAATTCAGCTTTTAGTTACTAATGGGGAAAGACGTAAAAGTGAATGGAACTGGGAAAATCGTTCTGTATTTGTTGTCGGAGATGCTGACCAGTCAATTTATAGTTTTAGAATGGCAGATTTTACGATTTTACTAGAATTTCAGGAGAATTTTGGCGATGGTTTGGCAGATGATGATACCCGTTCTCTGGTAAAATTAGAAGAAAATTATCGTTCTTGTGAAAACATTCTCCAAGCTGCTAATGAATTAATTGAAAATAACACCCAACGCATTGATAAAATTCTCAAGGCCACCAGACAACCGGGGGAAGCAATTTGTTTTCATAAAGCTGAGGAAGAAATGGCCGAAGCAGCTTTTGTTATTGACCAAATTCGCAGTTTAGAAAATCAAAACCCGGAATTAAATTGGGGTGCTTTTGCAATTTTATATAGAACCAATGCTCAATCTCGACCTTTTGAAGAACTATTAGTTAAGTATCAAATTCCTTATACGGTTGTGGGAGGAATGAAGTTTTATGACCGGAAAGAAATTAAAGATGCTGTTGCATATTTAAGAGCTATTAATAACCCAGCGGATACTGTTAGTTTATTGCGAGTTATTAATACACCTCGTAGGGGAATTGGTAAAGCTACTATGGACGCTTTAGTAAATGCTTCCCAGCAATTAGGAATAACATTATGGGAAATAATTAGTGATGAAACATCAGTTAATAGTTTAGCAGGACGTTCAGCAAAAGCTGTCAATAATTTTGCGGCAATGATTCAAAATCGTCAAGCACAAATCACGGTTATTCCCGGTTCAGAGATATTACAAGGGATTTTAGAAGATTCTGGTTATATCAAAGAATTGCAAGATCAAGGTACAGACGAAGCTGATAACAGAATTAGCAACGTTAATGAATTATATAACGCCATGTTGCAATTTCAAGAAGAAAATGAGGGTGAAGATATTTCCTTACAAGCATTTTTACAAAGTGCTGCGCTGAGTTCCGATTTAGATAATTTAAAAGAGGGACAAACAGCAGTTTCGCTCATGACCTTACACGCTTCTAAGGGTTTGGAATTTCCGGTGGTCTTTCTAGTTGGATTAGAACAGGGATTATTTCCGGGTTATCGTTCATTACAAGATCCATTGTTGTTAGAAGAAGAACGTAGATTGTGTTATGTAGGTATTACCCGCGCTCAAGAACGTTTATTTTTATCCCATGCTAGAGAACGCCGTTTATATGGTACTAGAGAACCGGCAATGCGATCGCAATTTTTAGACGAATTACCAGCAGAATTATTAACTACACAGAATAAAGTTACCCGTAGTTTCACAAAGACAACATCAGCAAATACTACTAAACAAAGCACTTCTCAAGCTTGGCAAGTAGGCGACAAAGTATTACATAAAACTTTTGGTGCTGGTAAAATTACTCATATTTTTGGAGAAGGAAATAAAGTTTCCCTAGCCATTCAATTCCCTAGTTTAGGACAGAAAATTATAGACCCTAAAGTAGCACAGTTACAGAAAGTCTAATAAGTAGGTTGGCGTTAAAAATTGTCGTTATGACAAGGGAACAGGGAACAGGGAAGAGGTTTTGGACAACTTTACTTTTCGTTACTTATGTCGTTTTTTTCCGTTCACTTACTTAGCAAAAGTTAGCTTCCACTCCAAGGAGAGGAAAAAGAAAAAAAATTATGAGTTTTGCAACTTTGTGTAGAAAAGATGGTATATTAAAAACCTAGATAAACAACTCCTCTTACCCCAAAAGATTGCTTATAGTTTTCCTCAGTGTCCTCTGTGCCTGGAGTGGTTCGCTATTAAAAATTGAGATAATTTAACAGTGGAAAAAGAAATATATCAATACTTATCTTAAATCATCACCAAAAAATACCAAGAAGTTATTTAATAATCAGGCATCTATGTATCAAAAATATCAGCAATTAAAAAGAATAACTAGGGTATTTACAAGATATATATGGGGTTTTTTGATCAAAAAACCCACAAAAAGAAACTTACGCTGGTTATTAAGAAGTATTTTTCGCACCCAGAAAAAACAGCAACTTACTAACGGTGGTTTCGTTTTACCAACAGTGCTAATGGTATCACTGGTAGTGGTATTACTGACCACAGCTATGATGTTTCGTTCTTTTAACCGCCTGGAAAATGCTAATAACGTCCATGTTAATGAGTCCGTTATCAATACTGCTACCCCAGCAATTGATAGAGGTAAAGCAAAAATTAGTAAATTATTTCAAGATAAAACTCTGTCAAAAACTACACCAACAGACGATGATCTATATAATGCACTTGTTAATAACATAAGTACATATACATTTGGTGATGAAACTAACCTAACACTATCTTTATCAGGACAACCACCACTACAAACAGCTTGGAGATTTCCTGTTGATACTGATAGCAACGGGAAATTTGATAGCTATACCCTTTATGGTATTTATTTTAAAACTCCACCCGTGGTAAATGGTCAGTATAGCAGAGCCAGAAATGCTTTAGAAGCCAGAAATGTACCAGTAGTCAAAGGGACATTAAATACTAATTGTGGAAGCACCAATACCAGTGTAGTGGGTAATACTGGTTGGGTCAGACAAGATAATGAAATCAAAAAAGCCTTTTTTGTTTATACCGCTATAGCCAGAATTACTGATACTACTGACATGAATAATGCTACCTATGAAGTATATAATGGTAAGGTCACTGGTAGTCTGGGGGGGGGTGTGGAGTATCAACAAGACAGGGCACAAACACCAACAAATAACAATGCTGTTGTTTATGACGATGATCTACAATTAAATCCTGATACAAAATTGAATGGTGGGATTTTTACAAATAGTAATTTATTAGCGGCTGGAAGTGTTAATAATATTAAATTATATCAAGTTAGCGGTAAAGCGTCTTGTTTCTACAAACCTAAAAATGCCAAAATCATTGTTGTCGGTAATTTAGCACTGGGTAAGTTTACTGACGTAAGTGATACGGGCGGAGCAACTATTGATTTATATAAGGGTAAAATAGATGATATTACTACTGGTACTTTAACAAAGTCAGTGACAAATATTCCCAAAGATACAGCCTATAATAATCTAGCTTATGTAAAGCGGATTAATAAATTAATTGACGCCCAAATTGCTGCTGATTCTACAGGTGCTAACGATCCAACAGAAGTTAAAAACGGTCTTGCACTCAAACAAGCCGCATTAGGAATAACTTTTAACAGTACAGAAACCGCTAAATACCGTCGTCAACAATTAGAAATTTACTTTAAAAGACGGACTCGTCGTGTACCGTATACAGAAGTCGCTTCTAATGCTACAGAAATATATCCTAACTCATTATTACAAGGATCTGCTGATACCCTGCGTCCCATTGATAAATGGGTTTATCCTACGGACACAACAGACGGTAAAACAGGTACTAATTATACTAATATATCACTCAACATTACCGGAACATCCTTAGAACCAAAGGCCAGTGACCCAAAAGAATTGAAGAAAAATAGCGGAATAGAAGGACTATTGGGTGATAGAGTTCTAGTTAGTAACAATTTACCCGAACTGAGGTGGGATACAAGTAAAAATCAGTTTATTGGTTCATATATTGAGGATACCCAAGATATTACTGACATTAAATGGGATTTACCAAGTGGTACTACTGAAACTCGCACACGACCCTCTTTAGTACGGAATTTAGCAGATATTGGTTCTACTGAAAGAGATGGAGACTGGGAATTAGCGGCAGCAAGAGTACCAACAAGCACCACAGGACTCGTGGGTGGTTTACGAGTTGTTACGGGGGCGGGAGTTTATTTGAGTAAAGATGATACTCCTGGTAGTATTATTAGTACAAACAAAAAAATATTGTCTGATATTGAGGGAATGTATCATGATACAAAACCTTATCTGAAAATGCGGGCTACAGCAGTTTATCACTACAAGTCTACTGGCTACAATGCTCAAACGCCTAAACCCATAGCTTGTGTGAGTAGTTATTATGACCCTACTGATGATATTAGCTACAAAAATATGAACAGTCTACCAGATGCTTCTAATATTGAAAAAGCTTCTGATTCTGAAAAAGAAAAAGACAAAGATGGTAAATCTAATAGGGGTATAGTTTATCCTGCACCCACTAAAACAGTTAGTGATTATGAAACAGCTTTGACATATCTATCTCAGTTAAAGTATCAGTTTAGTTATACATTTAGTAATAGTGATAAGTCAAAAGCTTTGGAATATCTATCTAAGTTAAAGTATGAGTATACAGTTACTGATAGTATTGATAGTACAATTTTAATAATAGAACGTTTAATAGATGATGGATTACTAGCTAGAGCATTAGCAAAAACAACAACAAATAGAACTATATCAGAGCAGTCTGCTATTGATGCTCAGATTTGCGCTCTACAAATTCTAGATGGTAGTCTTAGTCCTGTCAGTAATAATCCCGTGATTCCCCATGGTGCAATTTTTGAAACCTTCTTTTCTGACCAGAGAGAAAAACTTTTTTCTGACGGTCTAAAAAAAATCTTTGTTGGCTATAAAGATCAAAAAATTCGCGCTACAGTTTTAGACTTGAATCTACTACGGACAAAAACCATTGGTGGTTCAGAATATTTATTACCCAATAGCGGTATTATTTACGCGACTCGTGATGATGCTTTACCAGATATCAGTGCGGGTAATACCGACGCTGGAAAACTTGAAAGTCCTGTAGATTATGTAGATGACTCCACACGCCGTCCTAGTGCAATTATACTCATTAATGGCGGGAAACTGTGGCGAACAAATAGCTACAAGGAAGAGGAAAAGGGATTAACTTTAGCTACCAACTTACCAGCGTATATTAAAGGTGATTTTAATCTACACACTCAACAGGAATTTACACAAACACTAGCAGATGATTGGAGTAACTTTTATACTCGCACCACTTTTAATAATAACTTTGCCTGTCGTACTGGTGACTCCAGATTTCCTAATTGTACCACAGGTGACGAATGGCGACCTGCGAATATTTTAGCTGATGCTGTTACGTTGCTTTCTGGGGGCTTCAACTTAAACGAGTGGGGTTATGCAGTAGGTAGCCAACAAACAGCTAATAATGATACTACTTTTAATCTCATTATTGCTGCTGGTGACAATCCTGCTAAACCGGATACAGATAATGGTGGTCTAAATAACTTGGTTCGCGTTATAGAAAACTGGACTAGTAGGAAAATCAAGGTAAATGGAGCTTTTATGCAGGTAAAAAAGAGTGCCTATGCTACAGGGACAATTCCACCTCAGACACTTAATAATCCCCCGACAAGACAGTGGAGTTACGATGTAGGGTTGTTATTTCAGTCACCAGACTTATTTGCCAGTAAACTCGTAGTCACACCGGACGAACCACCGGATGAATACTTACGGGAAGTTAGCAGAGGTGATACATGGGTACAAACTTTGTTATGTGCTAAGGAGACTTCTGATCCTAATAACTTTGCCATAAAAGATCCAAAGCAACGTCCTGATATCTGTCAATTATAAAACTTATAAGGGGGTGATAAACAATGATCAAAACCAAACCACAGCCCAAAAATTTATCTTATAGTGACTCTGGCTTTACAATTATTGAGGTACTAGTAGGGGTAGTTTTCGTTGCTATTCTCTTAGCTGTTATATCACCAGTTCTGGTCATGTCTACGGCTGTCCGGGTGCAGTCAAAAGCTACAGAAAAAGCTGTTCAAGCTGCTGAGACATTTATTAATGGTGTCAGCAATAATTCAATTTCAGCGCCCACTAAAGTAATCACTGTAACTCAAAATACTCCTATAAATCTAGAAACAGCAATGCCGGTTATTCAAAAAACAGATACGGATTTGTATCTGTTTAATAGGGATAGCACCATCATTGCTAACTGTAATCCAATTAATCCCACCCCAACTTGTCAACCAGATAAAAATATCCCATTTGATGAATTTTACATTCAAGCGGCTCAAATAAAGTCCGCAGGTACGAAAACAAGAGATGGCTATCGTCTAGCAATTAGAGTATACAGGGAAGATTTGAATTTTAATCAACCTATTTTAGGGTCTGGTACAGGTGGTATTTTAGTTAATAAACAAGCACCAATCTTCAAAACAACAGTGGAGATTAGCGGTACTGCAACTTTTGGGAGTTTATGTTCTCGTTTGGGTTGCGGTCAATGATCAACTTTGTTAATAAATTGGTTTATGGCTTGGGTTAATTCAATCAAATTCACCATGAATTTTCACATAAAAAGCGGGTAAAATACCCACTGTGCAATAATTTAATCTAAATCAGAAACAGCTAAAAATATGTTTTGGGTGCATTTAAAAAAGGACAATACAATGATGATCAAGATACTTAAATTTATATTCAAAAATCAATTCAAGTCCTCAAAATTTATTGATAAATCTGCTGGTTTTACTCTCGTTGAATTGTTAGTAGCTTTAGCGATGTCATCTGTAATCATCACACTATTACTACAGTTTATGATTAATATCATAACCACAGATAGCGATGAGCAAATTAAGATAAATTCTGAGCAAGAAATCCAAATAGCACTGGATTATATTTCTCGTGATTTACAACAAGCTATTTATATTTATGATGCTGCTGGTATTAAAAAAATAAAATCTCAACTGCGTTACCCAAGTGACGATACTAAAACTCCTATATTAGTTTTTTGGAAACGGGAAATTTCAGATAAAAATAGTCCAGGAGAAGATAATTCTTCATTAGTTGTCTATTATCTAGACAATTCTAGCAGCACTATTTGGTCTCAGGCTGCTCGGATTAGTAAATGGCAAATTAAAAAAAATAATCCAGGTTTTAATCCCTTTAATATAGCTCAACACAACACTGTAGAAGATGCCATGAACAATTGGCAGAAATCTGGAACGGCTTACACTGATGCGGCTGATGTGTTAATTGACTACGTAGATCAAACAAAACCACCAGATTCTCCACCAGTGGCTACTTGTCCAGATAATACCATAACACCTCCAATTACATGGTCAACAATAAAGCCAAGTAATGGTATGACAGGGTTTTATGCTTGTGTAGATAAAGCCAATACAACAGCAAAGGTATTTATTCGGGGTAATGCCTTAGCTCGTAGAGAAAGTGATCCAGAAAGAATAAAATATGAAAATGATAAAAAAAGTTATTTTCCCACGGCTAATGCCATAGTTCAAGGAGCAAAAAGTGGCTATTAATTATAAACTTAAAAAGTTAGTTGTCCAGTCATTGCCAGGTAATCAGAATGCTGGTTTTACCTTGATAGAAATGATTATAGTGGTATCTATTATTGGTATTTTAGCAGCGATCGCCTTACCAAGCTGGTCAGGTTTTATGAATATTCGTCAGTTAAATATTGCCCAAAATCAAGTTTATCAGTCCATGCGTCAAGCCCAAAGTCAAGCAAAAAAAGAAAAAGTGAAATATCAAGCTAGTTTCCGCACACAGAACAATATTCTACAATGGGCTGTTCACAAGGAATCTGACCTAAATAATGCTACATGGAATGATTTACATGACAGTGTGCAGTTACATCCCAATTCAACATTACAATTGTCTAATGGCGTAAGACAAGTCCGATTTAATGATATTGGTGGTGTCATACCTCCACTGGGCAAAATCACTCTATCTAGTAAATCTGGTGGTACAGCAAAGCACTGTGTTATTGTTTCCACTATATTAGGTGCAATGCGAACCGCTAAGGATAATTCTTGCAGTTAATTTGTATAATTGTAGCGGTTAATTGTAGCGGGCAAGATGCCCGCACCACAACATCTAGCTATCTAGGCTGGGGTTTTCACCTGACGTGCCATGTCTAAAAAGCTATTCATATTTACCCCAGGACGACGACGAGGAGTATTCTTAGGAACAAGATACTTGGTGGCAAAGTTGGTTTCAGTTGGCACTGATATTTTAACGGGTTCAGCTTTTGCTGCTATCGGTGCTACTGCGGCTGGTGCTACTGCGGCTGGCGCTACTTGAGTAACATTAGCTTCATCTTTTAGTTCCAAGTAGTAAGTGTTTCCCTTATTACCAAACAAGTCCGTGATAAAACCAACAATAGCCGCAATCAAATTTTTGATAAAGCCCATAAAAAATACTCCTGGTGAATATTACATTTTATTGCGTTAATTACTGCCAGTTATAAAGCATACTGTTTGTCACTGAGCTAACCGTGATACTGATCAGTATTTTCAGTTCTTTGGTGTCAACAATTGCAACTGGTAGATCACACAAATTAAATTAATTATTAAATTGTAATATACAAATAACATTATGATAAGTTTTTTAACAAATCTTAATAATTTAGACTTATGCTTATGTCACATTTTCTATAATCTTCATGATAATACTGAATTAAATTCTTGAAAATCATGAAAAATGAAAAACGAAAAATGAACATTACCACCACAAAACAGCAAAATCCCGTTTTATTAGTGCATGGTATTAATGATACTGGGGCGGTTTTCGATAAAATGGCGTTGTATCTCAGACAAAGAGGTTTGTCCGTATATACAATAGATTTAGTTCCGAATAATGGTGCTGAGGTTCTGGATAAATTAGCGCAACAGATAGCTAATTATATAAATGCTATTTTTAACCCAAAACAATCACTAGATTTAGTTGGTTTTAGTATGGGTGGTATTGTTAGTCGTTATTATATTCAACGTTTGGGGGGAATAGAAAGAGTACAGCGATTTATTACTATTTCTTCACCCCATAAAGGAACAGTAATTGCTTATGGTTCATGGTTGCCAGGATGTTTGCAAATGCGTCCTAATAGTCCTTTTTTAGAAGATCTAAATGCCGATGTTCAGATGTTGAAAAAAATAAATTTTACATCTATTTGGACACCTTATGATTTGATGATTGTACCTGCTAAAAGTTCCCAGATTGGGATAGGAAAGGAAGTAAATTTACCAGTGTTATTACATCCTTTAATGCTAACAGATGCTAGGAGTTTAGAAAAAGTAGCAGAGACATTAATAGAACCTGTGAAATTATGAATTATAATTCATAATTCATAGTAATATACTATGAAAATGCCATTTAATCTCTATCGCCAATTTTGGTATATTCAGCACCGCCAAAAATCGCCTCTGGATAACGATAATACTTAAATTCTATTAAATTATAAAAAGGATCTTCTAAAAAGAAAGTGCGATGTTCTAAAAAGGAGTCAACAAAGCGTTTTTTGGGTTCTTCTCGAAATTTTAGATCTTGATTTTTTGCTTTTTCTAGTAATTCTTGCCAATCCTCTATTTGAGAAAAAATTAGTCCAAAATGTCGGGGATAAATTGCTTTTTGAGGCGTTAAAATATCTTGGGTAACGTGGGCTACTAATTGATGTCCATAGAGGTTGAGAATTAAAGCGTGAGGTGTTTCACGACCGGGAATGCAGCCTAAACCGTCAACATAATAGGCTTTGGTTTGGGGGATATTAGACACAGGGAAAGCGAGGTGAAAAATAGGTTGGTTCATGGTCTAGTTTGAAGAATATAACTATTGTGGGTTTTTTGATTCCCACAGTTAGTTTACAATAGACATACTAACATAAATTTGTAAACCGACCACTCTATGGTTGGCACTGGTATTAAACTAGCTCGAAACTATTACGTACAAGGGTAGAAAATGTAGAAATGGGTTTGAATAAACCATGAAGACAGACACGATATATTCGAGTATCATAAACAACGGAAAATACTATCATTTTTTAATCATGACATCGTTATTTAATGACATCAACCCCTGGATTATAGGATTAGGCTTAAATGTAATTTTGTTAGGGATAGTGGCAATTCTTCCCAAAAAATTGCTCACACCAGCAGGTATACTTAATGCTGGATTATTGGGAATAATTATTTGGGGAACACTAGGTTGGCCAGGATATCTAGTGGTAGTGTTTTATTTTCTTGTTGGTTCTGGAGTAACGCGCATTGGTATAGCGGAAAAAGAAGCCGCAGGAATTGCGGAAAAACGCGGCGGTGCAAGAGGTCCAGAAAACGTTTGGGGTTCAGCATTAATAGCGGCTTTGTGTGCTTTGGGAGTGTTGTTTTTACCGGATTTTAAATATTTACTATCTTTGGGTTATATTGCTAGTTTTAGCACCAAACTATCAGATACAACTGCGAGTGAAGTTGGTAAAGCTTATGGTAAAAGTACCTTTTTAATTACTACATTGCAACCAGTTCCTAGAGGTACAGAAGGGGCGGTAAGTTTAGAAGGAACTGTAGCTGGTATGATAGCATCAATAGCGATCGCTTTGATTGGTTGGGGAGTGAATTTAATTAATCCTGTTGGTATTATTTGGAGTGTCATAGCCGCATTTATCGCTACAAATTTAGAAAGTGTCATTGGTGCAACTTTACAATCTAAATATACTTGGCTAACTAATGAAGTTGTTAATATTTTTAATACCTTTATTGGGGCTATTTCGGCGATGATAATGGCATTAATTTACCAAAGTATCTTTGTTTAATTATTCACTAAAATCAAAATATCTGTAGGTTGGGTTTACTCGCGTCAACCCAACATTTCTGATTAATATTATCATATTTTATTTTTGTCATTGTGCTTACAGATTAAAAAATAGCTATCAGTTAAAATCCTTGAGATATTCCCGACTGATTAAATATATATTTAATTTATAAAATCTTCATGATTGCTAAATATCATTCTCTACTGTTTTCTCTATTATTTAATGGAAAGTCTTAGAGGATGTTTTAGTTTTATTTTCAGAATTACTTCATGGAATCTGCAACTTTTCTAACTGTAAATAACCAAGAAATTGCCCTAGCTGAAGTAGTAAAGTACCTACAAATATCGGGTAGACTAGGAAATTTTATTAATGATGTACTGCGTCAGCACGTAATTGAACAAGAAATTAATACCAGGACAGATATTGAGATTAGTTCGGCATTAGTTGAACAGACAATTATTGATTTTCGGCTCAAAAATCAACTAACTGATCCGCAAAAGTTTCAAGAATGGTTAATAAATAATGGTACAGATTATACAACATTTCATACATCTATCACCTTTAGCTTTCAATTAGAAAAACTCAAAGCATTGGTGACAGAATCGAAATTACCAGAATACTTTATTGAAAGAAAGATCTACTTAGATAGAGTCGTACTTTCACGAATTTTAGTTGATAGTCGAGAATTAGCAGAAGAACTACAAACTCAAATTGAAGAAGGTGCTAGTTTTGAACAATTAGCAAAAGAGTATTCATTAGCAGATGAAAAAGTATTTAATGGCATGATGGGACCAATTAGTCGGGGAACTATACCGGATATTTTACGTGCGGCTGTAGATGCAACTGTCCCTGGAAAATTGATAAATCCCATAGAAATAGAAGGGCGTTTTGCATTATTTAGATTAGAACAAATTCTCCCAGCATCCTTAGAAGATCCCCAATTAAAACAATCACTACAAAATGAATTATTTGAAAAATGGCTAGGGAAGAAAATTCAAAATCTCACCGTCAAAATTCAAGTTAATTAAAAACTTTAAACAAGCAATTTTCACGAATAAATGTGTTAAACAATTTACCTTGGGATCAACCGCCCTTATCCTGGTTAAATGTTGAAGAACAAAGCGAATTAAAACAGCAAGCGGAAATTCGTAATTACAAACTTGGTGAGAAAATTTGGTCACCAGAAATAGGAGGTGAACAGTTTTTAATTATCACTGGTAAAGTGCGTTTACGAGAAGAAGGAGAAAATAAAACTGTAGCCACTTTACAAACAGGAAATTGGTTTGGTGACTGTCAAGAATTATTTACTAATTGTAAAGCTGTAGCTGCTAGTAAGGAAGTAGTAGTAGTCTCTTGGAATTCAGCAGTGTGGAAAAAGTTTTTAAATCCTCAAATTGATGAATTTTGGAAAAATTCAACGAATAAACAGGAGAAAAAAATCATTTTACCAGTTACTAACTCTGGGATTTCTGCAACTTCCTTAATACCTCCCCAAACAATAATTTCCCATTATCCCTTTGTGGGAAGTGGGAATACAGGTGCTGCGTGTTTAACAATGGTAGCGCAACATTTACAAAATCCTGTGCAGTTAGAATGGGTACAACGTCAATTGCGGGGACAAAAGCCACAAAATCTGGTAGAAGCCGCAGAAAAATTAGGGTTAGTATTGCGGAAATTGCAGGTTAATTGGAGTGAATTGCGTCAATTATCTTTTCCGGCTTTATTATTATGGAATCAAGAGAATCAGGAAATTAAAAATGATAAAAATCACCAATTAAATAGCCAATTAAATTGGGTTGTAGCATATCAAATGAAAGGCAATAATTTAATTATTGCCAATCCTCAAAATCCTGATTATATTTGTGAACAAATACCTCAATCTGTAGTAGAAAATTGTTGGGATGGTACATTATGGCAAGTTGAATTAATTTCCCAACAAGAGAAATTTAATTTAGGTTGGTTCACCCCAGCAGTGTGGAAATATCGGCGATTATTAGGTGAGGTTTTATTAGCTTCATTGACCTTACAATTATTAGGTTTAGCTTCACCATTAATTACCCAAGTTATCATTGATAAAGTCATGGTTCAAGAGAGTTTAGCCACCTTAGATGTGATGGCGATCGCTCTCTTGTTAGTGGCGACATTTGAATGTATTCTAGGTATTCTGCGGCTATTCATATTTACCCATACTGCACGGCGGTTAGATTTGAGTTTATCAGCCCAACTTTTTCGCCATTTAATGCGTTTACCATTGGCTTATTTTGAGTCGCGGAGGGTGGGAGATACAGTAGCTAGAGTTCAGGAATTAGAGCAAATTCGTCAATTTCTCACAGGTACAGCTTTAACAGTAATTCTGGACAGTATCTTTGCTATAGTTTACCTGGGATTGATGTTTTATTATAACATTCCTCTCACATTTGTAGCCCTAGCTGTATTACCTTTATTTGCGACTTTAACCATTATTGCCACACCAATTTTGCGAAATTGGTTAAATGAAACCTTTAATCGCAGTGCCGACAGTCAATCATTTTTAGTAGAGACAATTACCGGCATTCATTCAGTTAAAGCCCACGCCGCTGAACCCATAGCTAGAGAAAGGTGGGAAGGCTTATTTGCCCGCTTTATTCGCACCAGTTTCAAAGCTTCGACCACATCTAATATTAGTAGCAATATCGGTGATTTTCTCACTAAATTTTCCACCTTAATTATCCTATGGTTTGGGGCAAAATTAGTCATTGATCATCAAATTACCATTGGGCAATTAATCGCTTTTCAAATGTTATCGGGAAGAGTTACCAACCCCTTATTAAGACTAGTACAACTGTGGCAAAATCTCCAACAAGTGCTATTATCAGTAGATAGAATTGGTGATATTCTCAACGCAGCCCCAGAAACAGAAGCAGGAACAGGTTTAGTATTACCACCCCTGAAAGGAGAAATTAATTTTGAGCAGGTATTTTTTCGTTATTCTGCTAACACCGAACCAGTATTAAAAGGAATTTCCTTTCATGTTAAACCAGGGCAGTTTATCGGCATTGTTGGCCGTAGTGGTTCAGGGAAAAGTACCCTTTCTAAACTTTTGCAAAGACTATATCAAATTGAATCAGGACGCATATTAATTGATGGGTTTGATATTAAAAGTGCTGACCTAGCATCTTTAAGACAACAAATTGGGGTAGTTTTGCAAGAAGACTTTTTATTTAATGGTTCAATCTTAGAAAACATCACCTTAGGAAATCCAGATATTAGTGCAGAAAAAGTCATAGAAGCTGCGAGATTAGCCGTAGCCCATGACTTCATTAGTCAATTACCTTATGGTTACGAAAACAACGTTGGTGAAAGAGGTACAGCATTATCAGGAGGGCAAAGACAAAGAATTGCGTTAGCAAGATTATTTCTCACTTCTGCACCTCTTCTCATATTAGATGAAGCCACCAGTGCCTTAGATAGTGAAACCGAACAACAAGTTTTAAAAAATCTAAAAAACGTCTCTTCCAACCGCACAGTTTTTTTAATTGCCCACCGTTTTGCCCCCCTGAAACGCGCCGATTTAATATTAGTAATGGAAAAGGGAATTATAGCCGAACAGGGAACACATTTAGATTTGTTAAAACAAAAAGGTTTGTACTGGTCCCTATATCAAAAACAACAGACCAACATTTAAACCAGAACCCAATTCCTCTCTGCGACTCTGCGACTCTGCGTGAAAAAACCTAACTTAATAAATCTAGACCCAAAGCGACAGCACCCCATAAAGGTGCATCATCACCCAACAATGCCCGAACAATTTCAAAATTCACCTCTGGTAATGCGGTTTCTCTGGCTACTTTTCGCACCGCAGCCCAAAAATTATCACCGGCTTTAGTCACACCACCACCTAAAACAAAGCGTTGGGGATTCATAAGATTGGCTACGTTGCCAATACCTACTCCTAAAGCCCAAGCCCCCCTATATAATACCTCTTGGGCGATTTCATCTCCGTAGCCGGCGGCGACACTGACGACTTTTCCCGTGAGTAAATCAAGATTATTCCCTGTCAGATACCTAAGTATTTCTCCCCTGGCTTTACCCTCAGCGCTGGGTAGTTCTTTTTCCAGCATTTCTCGTGCATTTTGTGCCATGTAGGGGCCAGAAGCCAACCGTTCGACACATCCTCGTTTGCCACATAAGCATAATGGACCTCTAGGATCTACTACTATATGACCAATTTCTCCCGCCATTCCCAATGCACCTCGCCACAATTTGCCATTAAGTATCCAACCTCCACCTACACCTGTACTAATGGTAATATAAAATAAGCTGTCATATCCCTGTCCAGCCCCGAAGCGATATTCACCAATAGCTGCAACATTAGCATCATTATCTATAATTACAGGTGCGTTATAATCTTCCTCAAATAGTTGTTTGAGAGGAACATTTTCCCACCCCGGAACATGATGAGATAGTCTGACTAAACCTGTCGTTGCGTCCACTGGACCACCAAAGCTGATGCCAATAGCATCCGGTTTATTTCCTTTTAATACAGATTTGATGAGCGATCGCATAATTTCTAAATCACTCAAAGCATCCGCATTTACAGGAGAAAACTGTGATTCATGATACAACCACTCTCTAGTACCAGCCTTAACTGTCGCTGCGGCTAATTTTGTGCCGCCAAAATCCAAAGCTAAGATTAATGTCATATAATTAAAAAATAAAGAATAGGAAACAACTATCAACCATTCACCATGATTACTTAATCATAATTTTTTTGTAGTGCATTAGCAAACCATCTTTACTACCCGGATCTAAAATATTTCTGGATTAATTATACTTGTAACATATATATAACCTAATTTATTACATTTATAAATGCAATCATAGTGATACTAAATTTTTGTTAACTTATGTATATTTGAGATTGTAGTAAGGACTTTAGTCCTGAGACTTGGTTTTTTTAAAAAATTATTGAGAATATTTTGCAATATAGATGAATTCAGCTATAATTTAAAAGTTAGTGAATGTGTGCTATTGGGTATACAGAGGAGTTGAGGAAAAACATCAAAAAGTAATTTATATCTCAGAACTTAGGAGTGAACACAAAAGATTAAAAATGTTAGTGAAAACAGATAGAAATTAGAAAAAATATTATATAAATTCTCCCACAAAAATGTAAAAAATCTATATTTGAGATGATTACATTGTTGATAACAGAATTTATTTAGCCGGAAAAACTGGAAAAAATGAGAATATTATCAAGTGTCTACCTAAATTCCTGCTAACAATTGTCCATAAAATCCATCCTTGAGTAAGTGTAAATGAATAAATTTTTTTGTGCTGATAATTCACGACAACTACAAGAAGATATCATTGGTACTGCTACCAACTACCAAACCTATATTTTAGTAGAATGTCCTACACCCTGGACCTATGAAGCCTTCAATTCCAAATGGGTTCCCGACAACTTACGGATTTTAGTAGAAGAAGTCAAACGTGCTAAAAGGCCAATTTGCTTTCTCCTAATTGCTAATGATCAATCCCAGAGAGTTAAAGAGACAACTTTGTTAATTTATCAGCAGCAAAAGGGATTAATCAAAGGATACAGTAAGCAAGAATTTAAACTACCGAATATTGAAAAAGCAGCGGGAGTTGTTAGTAAATGGTTAGCAGGTTTTAATACTGATTATGAAATAGAATCCCAGATCAGCAGGGATATATTAATATGTACTCATGGTAGCCATGATCAATGTTGTGCGAGATATGGTAATCCTTTTTATTTTTCTGCTCAAAATACAATTTCTGATTTACAATTAAATCAGGTGAGAATTTGGAAATCAAGCCATTTTGGTGGTCATAGATTTGCTCCCACCGCCATAGATTTTCCCCAGGGGAGATATTATGGAATTCTTGATCAAAATACCTTTCAATCAATTCTTAACCATAGTGGGGATATAGAATGCTTCCATAAAATTTATCGTGGTTGGGGAATATTACCTAATCCTTTGCAAATTTTGGAAAAAGAACTTATACTCCGTTTAGGATGGGATTGGTTTAATTATAAAGTAGCAGGTAAGATACTAGAAAAGAGTTTAGATAATCAGACAATTTTGGGTGAGTTAAGTTTTGAACAACCCTCTGGGACACTCTACACTTACCAAGCCAAACTTGTAAAAGATCATGTGAAAACACAAAAGCTCAAAGTTTCTTGTCATGCTTCAGAAGAAGTATTATGTATGAAATATGCCGTATCTAATCTTTGGTTAGTAGCTAAAAAAGTGGCAACTTATAGTTAAAATATCATTGTGACTATACCCATACCCCCGACTTCTTAAACAAGTCGGGGATCTATTTTAAATTAAGGAATATCTAGCAATTGTCTCAACAGCATTTGATCATCTAATTTAGCTTTTAAACGACCTTTTTCCACATCACGAATCCAGCTTTGGCTTTTTTCCATTAACTTAGCTAATTCCCTTTGGGAAAGGTTCATTCTTTTGCGTCCTTCCATCACTTGTTCCCCTAGTAAATTATCTGTTTGTTGATGATTGCTTTTAGCTTTAGTAGTGCGACGTTGTTTCTTATCTGATTCTGAATGCTTTTCCCAATCTGGAGGCAGTTCAAAAGCCAAAATTCGGGCATTCAGAAGCAAATTCCATTTGCCACGAGGTCCGCTATCTGTGAGACGATTTTCACCACTACCGTCATTAATCCAAAATTCTAAAGCTTGATCAGGATCTTCAGGAATATCAACTAATTTAGCCCACAAAGGTTGAATTTCCGGGGGATAAGTGACAGGATCAAATAATGGTTTAATTCCATAATGATTGAGAACTTCTAAATCATTTTCATAGGTTTTAAGTAAGCGTTTACGCTCTTCCCTATATCTAGAAGCTTGAGCCACTTTTTCCTCACCATAAGCAACACGCAGCAAGGTAGGAATAGTGATGCGTTGTTCCCTACCCATTTTGGTTTTAAATAATAACCAAAGCATAAGTCTAACAGCGCCTTCATGTTGTTGCCACAAACTCATAACCGTGGTTAATAAGGTTTTAGGAAGGCTGCCATATTGATAAAATGCAGTGCGTTCTTTACATCCTTGTCTGTTGAAAAAATGTTGAGTCCAAATTCCAGCTTTGATTGTAAATGTTAGGCCAATCAAATATTTACACCCTTGATCATCTTCTTGAAAATGGTGTTGAGTATTTATCAAATTCCAGAGATAACTATCTTTAATAGCAAAACTGGGAACTCTACCTTGTTGCGACCAGTCAATAGAAACCATGAGAGAACAAGTTTGATAAACGATATTTTTGATTAAACCGAGTTTGGTACTTTTACTCAGATCCTTACGTTTTTCCAAGCCCAAATACTGTTCAATTTGTCGTTCATTAATTGTAAATTCTTCCTTCCAAGGTTGATCTAAGGCTGTGATTTTAGCCGCAAAAATCAGATGAATACAAGCAGCCCGAATATCTAAATAATCAATTGCTTGTAAACTATTATTAGTGCGGTTATTAATTGAAAATAGGTTTTGAATTTGAAAATAAATTGTCCCTTTTCCTTGATTAACTGCGCGGCTGTAATGCCAATTACCTTCTTGATTTTTTTCCCATGGTAAAGATGTCCTTTGTGCTAATAGATTACAGGCTTCCCAGATAACTATTGCTGAAGCAAAGGGGTTATTCTTACCATTAGAAAATAAATCGGAACTGGTAGCATCTCGTGGTTCAATTTTGCATCTTCCCTTTTTTGCCTGTATAGGTATAGGGGCATTTGTTGGACAAGCAATTACGCATTGTGGTTGTGAATAATGACCATCACAATTATTGCAAAGGACAGGATCAATCCAATATTCATCATCTTCGATTTTGATTGCACCCGTAGGACATAGGGGTCGGCAGTTGTCACATCCCACGCAATTGTTATTAGGAATTATATGCGGCATAGGAGGTCTTCCTACTTTAATCGTTGAGATGTTTGGCTCAAGTCTCCCCTTACGGAAATTTTTAGATAAATGAACTACATTTAGATTTGCTTTCGCGCCAAGACGCTAAGGAGCAAAGGCGCGAAGGACGAAGGAGATTAAATACATAAGAACTGCTATAATGTGTCCTTTTGATTCATAATTTGCTACCCAATTACCTCTATAAAGACAAGATATTTTTCTCGTCTGATTAATTACTTATAGGGTTAATGAAGCCCGATTTTGTAGCTATTGATATTTGACAAGGTTAGGCTTTATTACTTCTTCATTAACTATAAATTTCATAAAGATTTGAATAAGATTGTTCAGTATGAGCTTGGCGGAATTTCTTAATATTTACCTAGATATTTATTGTGATAATGTTTATGCTGGGCTATAGGAATTAGTCTAAATGTTTTTCATGAACATCTTGAGGATTTAGGCACAAAATGGTTCAAAAATGAAATAAATTATTTGTTTAACTTTGTATTTATAAATACGATGAAGATGATATTTTTATCTAACTAAAAAATATTCGCAAATGGCTAGTCATTTAAGTTAATATTTAGTTGAAATAATTGATAATAATTTCTATTAATTAAGGTATTTTTTGGCTAATTGACTCAGGTTTATTGAGAAAATAAATTTAACACGATCTTGTAAAACTTTGGTTAATAAGCTTTTTATCTGAGGATATCATCTAAATTTATCAATAAGTAATATTATTTAATAATTTCCAATAACTAAAAATAAATAATATTGTTTAGCAAGTCATCAAAATTTGACAAAAAAGTTAATTTTTGTGATTGAAAAAATTAAATATTAGGGTAGTATGAAGATTAAAGGACTAACTAACATCTAGCTAAAATTGCTGAGGTTTTATTCATGGCTACATTAACAGGATTGACTTTTGGAGGTACTGCTTGGACTCCTAAATTTGCTCAAGAAATTGACAAAGATAAATGTATTGGTTGTGGCAGATGTATGAAAGTTTGTGGTCATAAAGTTTTGGGCTTAATGGCTTTGAATGAAGAAGGTGAATTTGTAGAAGATGAAGATGATGAGGAAATTGAACGGAAAGTAATGGTTGTTATTAAGCCAGAAAACTGTATTGGTTGTGAAGCTTGTTCCCGAATTTGTCCCAAGAATTGTTACAGTCATACCACTTTAGACCAATAACATTTTGGGTGATTTTCAAACAGTTAATTTTTGTCATTCTCAGCAAGGTAACTAGAGGGTAATCTCGATATTTACAGAATTTATTTGAAAAGTTCAAGGTAAACAGAAACGTAAATCGTTAATTGTTATTATCTCAATAAATCATACTTGCTACTATTTTTTCTGCCTTTATTTGATGTATGAAAATCAGGACATACCCAAGTAATTAAGACTTTAGTTATACTTTCGAGATACTACGCGAACCTAATCAGGGCTAAAGCCCGTACTACAAACGAAAAATATCAATTTTCAGATCCTCGATTTCTTCAAGAAGTCGGGGATTTTGTGGTTATCAATATGAAAAAATATGGAAGTTTAGCCATTTTTTGCTAGTTACAAGTTAGAACAGTAATAGTGAAAAATAAAAAGATGATTCTCTCTGTAGAAGAGAATTATTGATCTATAGAAACAAAGTCTATCTTCACTGACTATTGTTTTATTACTGTTTACAAAGCAGGTAGCATTTATGCAAAAAGTTCCTGTTTCGCTGTGGACACTGTTAGCTGGGATGATCATAGCCCCTATCAGTATTTGGATTGGTCAAAATCATCATTTATTACCGGAAGCAGCATCGCAACAAGCGCCTTTGGTAGATGGTTTTTTCAATATCATGTTTACAATTGCAGTTGCCCTTTTCTTAGTTGTTGAAGGGACAATTCTGCTTTTTCTAGTTATCTACAGACGACGAAAAGGAGATAATTCCGATGGTGTAACTGTAGAAGGTAACTTGAGTTTAGAGATTTTTTGGACAGCAATTCCTACGGTAATTGTGATCTTTTTAGGCATTTACAGCGTTGATATTTATAATCAAATGGGTGGTTTTGGTGTGGGTAGTCATCCTCACCAGGGGTCAACAACTGCTATGAATGTTAGTCATACAACTAATATTGGTATTGGTGAAAATCCTCAAACGAAAAATAAACCTGCTGATTTAGTTGTAGATGTGAAAGGAATGCAATTTGCGTGGTTATTTAATTATCCTGTAAGCGGTGTTTCTGCTGGAGAATTGCACGTTCCGGTCGGTACTGATGTGCAATTAAATTTATCCGCAGATGATGTAATTCACTCTTTTTGGGTTCCCCAATTTCGTCTCAAACAAGATGCTATTCCTGGTGTTCCTACTCAATTGCGATTTACAGCTACAAAAACTGGGACTTATCCAGTAGTTTGTACAGAATTATGTGGTGGTTATCATGGTTCAATGCGGACACAGGTAATTGTCCATGAACGAGAAGATTTTGATGCTTGGATGAGTGAAAATCAAATTGCTGAACATCAAGAGATAAATCATGCAGTGGCTGTAAATTTAGAGAATTTATCCCCATCAGAATTTCTAGCCCCCTACACTCAGAATTTAGATGTAACTCCCGCAGATATTGAGTCATTAGCCCATCAATTTTAGATTTCGGATTTTGGATTTTAGATTGATTCTTGTCTAAAATTTTGGATATTGAATCATCCAAATCGAAGTGGAAAATCTAAAATTCAGTCGTTAGTAATTATTACCTAATAACTGAAAACTGACAAAAGACAAACAACAAAAATATGACACAAGTAGATTTTCCAGTCAATCCTCCACCAAATGAAAATCAAGCGCCAACGCTGCTAAATACTCATAGTTCTCATCCCACAGCGTGGAAAGTTCGAGATTATTTCACATTTAATACTGACCACAAAGTTATTGGTATTCAATACTTGGTGACAGCTTTTGTATTCTATCTTATTGGTGGATTAATGGCGATCGCAATTCGCACGGAATTAGCCACACCAGACTCTGATTTTATTGATCCAAATCTCTACAATGCCTTTATGACAAATCATGGAACAATCATGATTTTTCTATGGATTGTACCCAGCGCCATTGGTGGATTTGGTAACTATCTAGTTCCCTTAATGATGGGCGCTAGAGATATGGCTTTTCCTAAATTAAATGCGATCGCTTTTTGGTTGAATCCAGTCGCTGGATTATTACTATTACTAAGTTTTTTCTTTGGTGGTTCTCAATCTGGTTGGACTGCTTACCCACCATTGAGTTTAGTGACCGCCAACAACGCCCAAAGTTTATGGATTTTATCCATTGTTTTAGTCGGAACTTCCTCAATTTTAGGTTCTATTAACTTTGTCATCACCATTTTGATGATGAAAGTTCCCAGCATGAAATGGGAGCAAGTTCCCCTATTTTGTTGGGCAATTCTAGCAACTTCCATTCTCGCACTTTTATCTACTCCAGTATTAGCAGCAGGTTTAATCTTGCTGTTATTTGATATTAATTTCGGGACATCTTTTTTCAAACCAGACGCAGGTGGTAATGTCGTTATTTACCAACATTTATTCTGGTTTTATTCCCACCCGGCAGTTTATTTAATGATTCTGCCGATTTTCGGAATTATGTCCGAAATTATTCCCACCCACGCCCGAAAACCGATTTTTGGTTATAAAGCCATTGCCTTTTCCACCGTTGCTATTTGCGTCGTTGGTTTATTCGTTTGGGTACACCATATGTTTACCAGTGGTACACCTGGATGGATGCGGATGTTCTTCACCATTTCCACACTCATAGTAGCAGTCCCCACAGGTGTAAAAATATTCGGTTGGGTAGCAACCCTCTGGGGCGGAAAAATCCGCTTTACCAGTGCCATGTTATTTGCTATCGGTTTACTTTCCATGTTCGTCATGGGCGGTTTAAGCGGTGTCACCATGGGAACAGCCCCCTTTGATGTTCACGTTCACGATACTTATTACGTAGTTGGTCATTTTCACTACGTTTTATTTGGCGGTTCAGTCTTTGGGATTTACGCAGGTATCTATCACTGGTTTCCCAAAATCACCGGTAGAATGATGAACGAAACCTGGGGACGAATTCATTTTATACTTACATTCATCGGTACAAACCTGACATTTCTACCCATGCACAAACTGGGTTTACAAGGAATGCCCCGCCGAGTTGCCATGTATGACCCCCAATTTGCCAGCTTAAACCAGTTGTGTACCATTGGGGCAATCCTTTTAGGTATTTCCGTCATTCCCTTCGCTTTAAACGCCATTTACAGTTGGCAAAAAGGCGAAATCGCCGGTGATAACCCCTGGGAAAGTCTAACTTTAGAATGGACAACCAGTTCCCCACCCATTATTGAAAACTGGGAAGTTTTACCGGTTGTTACCCATGGACCCTATGACTACGGACATGATAAATCATCGGTAACAGAACCCGTCAGTTGAAACGCAAACATAATGTATCCGCCTTGTACTCAAGTACAAGGCTAATAATAAAAGTCGGTTAAAACCGACTGGAAAAACGGACTTGGGCTATGAGACTGGGAATTTATTCCCAGACGCGTGAGGAAGCTAATTGAGAACCAAATACCAGGAAAATAATATGACTGCAATTACACCCAGTGAACATCACAGCGACGGAGAACATCCAGATTTACGAGTGTGGGGATTAATCACATTTCTCGCTTCTGAATCTTTAATGTTTGGTGGATTTTTCGCCACCTATTTGTTTTTTAAAGGGACGACAGCACTTTGGCCGCCAGAAGGAACAGAAGTAGAATTATTTGTACCCACAATTAACACTATCATCCTCGTTTCTAGCAGTTTTGTCATTCATTTTGGTGATGTGGCAATTAAAAAAAATAGTGTGGGCTGGATGCGGTTTTGGTATTTTATCACCGCCATTATGGGCGCTGTATTCCTAGCTGGTCAAGTTTATGAATACATGAATTTAGGCTATGGCCTTACTACCAATGTTTTCTCTAATTGCTTTTATTTAATGACAGGTTTTCATGGCTTGCACGTCTTTGTGGGACTGTTATTAATTTTAGGTGTATTATGGCGTTCTTTCCGTCGTGATCATTATTCTGCTACTAAACATACTGGCATAGAAATGGCGGAAATTTACTGGCACTTTGTGGATATCATTTGGATTATTCTCTTTACTTTGGTCTATCTTCTCAATATTTTGTAAAAATGAATTGTGAGTAATTCCTAATTAGGAATTACTCATATTCTTAATTCCCCAATCAAATGAGATTAATTACCTATTATGCAAACTGATACAAATAGCTTTTCATGGTTTGATGTTGCAGATGATATCAAAGAATTATTGATATTAGCCGCAGCCACCTGGGAAAATACAGAAGAATCTACAAAATATATGCAGCAAGCTTTGACTAAAACAGCAGATAATACAGATATTTTAGTCGCGGCTTATAGATATTTTTACTACAAAAATAATTATGGTTTAGCACTGACAACAGCAGAGAAAATAACCGCTAAAATCAAAGAAGTAGAAAATCTATCTGATAATTGGGAAGAACTTAAACCTATCCTAATTAAACGTCAGGAAGAACCTCAAATCAGATTGTATTTGAATGCTTATGCTGCTTCTGGTTTGATATTAGCTAAACTAGGAAAAATAGAGGAAGCTAAGGAAATCAGCAGCAAAATTAAAGGTATTGATGACAAACATGATTTTGGCGCTGGTATTCTTCTCGATATTTTAACTCGTCCACCTGAAACAGATGATTAAACTTTAATGAATTATGCAAGGTCAAGATTGGTTTGTTACTGAAAATGGAGAATATCGAATTTGTAAATCAGCAAGATCATGGGATTTATTGCAGGATAATTATCGTCTATATCGCTTTTTAACTCAAGTGGAAGATGTACTCAATGATATTGAAGAGGAATCTACTCGACTTCCAGAAATAAGAACCTTGGTAAGACGATTAATTATTAACTCCTATTGGGTACAAAGTCAGTTTTTAAAACCTGATGCCAAAACGGGAATTTCTGTTTTATTATTATATGATGAATTAGGATTTCCCTTGACTGTACAAACAGTAACCTTTGCACCAGGAACAACTTCTAATATTCATAATCATGGCACATGGGGAGTAATCGCAATATTAAAAGGTCAGGAAAAAAACACATTTTGGCGACGCACTGGAAATCCTGACTTCCCTGATAAAATTGAAAAAACAGGAGAAATAAACTTATTTCCTGGTGACATTATCAGCTTGACATCTGAGACAATACATCATGTTCAAGCAATGGGTGAAGAACCAACAGTAACATTTAATATTTATGGAGAAACAAACCCAAAACAGAGATTTGAATTTGATGTAATTAACCACATTGCTAAAAAGTTTTAGAAAATTTTTAAATGTCATGGTAAAAACAAAAAATGTTATAATTTCGGGATATAGGTGTTAGCTATCAATCAAAAAAAATTATCTTGAATCTGCGTTTATCTGCGTTTAATTTACATCCAGAAATCAATAGGAGAAATAGTAATGGCCAGAGTAATTTTCTATGAAAAACCAGGCTGTAAAAACAATACCAGACAAAAAGTATTACTCACAGCCGCAGGTCATGAAGTGGTAGCATATAATTTATTAACAGAACCTTGGACAGTGGAAAAATTGCGGTCATTTTTTGGCGATCGCCCGGTAATAGAATGGTTTAATAAAGCCGCACCCAGGGTAAAATCAAAAGAGGTGAATCCTGAAAATATCACCGCTGAAAATGCTTTGATCATGATGTTGAGAGATCCTTTATTAATTCGTCGTCCTTTAATAGAAGTAGGAGACAAAAGAGCAATCGGTTTTGATGTCGAGAAAATTGACGCATGGATAGGCTTAAAACCCGTGGATGACTCTTGGCAACAAATGAGCGAAAACCTCATGCAGCAAGACCTCCAAGGCTGTGCTAATAAAGATAATCACGACCATCATCATGGTCAAGGTAACTGTAAAAATCACAAAGAATAACTGACAATTTTAGTAGGGTGTGTTAGCGTCAGCGTCAGCGTAACGCACCCGCGAACAGTTTATTTTTTCAGTCTATTTTTTAATAAATATTGGCAAGAGGATGTTTTAAAAGTCTAAGGGCGATTAGAAATCACATCTACACAGACAAAACCTGCCTACGCAGGTTTCAAATCCTTAATTTTTTGTTAGTCCACCCAGGTGGACTTTGCTTGTGTAGTAGCGATTTATAATCGCCATAAACTTTTAAGACAACCTCTAATATTGTGCGTTATTAAAAAAGATTTTGTTGGGTAACAAAAGCGTTAACCCAACTTACAAAATATTCAGAATTTGTCTGAATTAATTAACTCATTAAATCTTGAAACAGAGCGGTACTTAAATAACGTTCACCAAAGGAAGGTTGAATCACCACAATTAATTTACCTGCATTTTCTGGGCGTTTACCGACAACAATAGCCGCACATAAAGCCGCACCAGAAGATATTCCCGATAATAAACCTTCTTCTCTGGCTAATCTACGTCCATACGCTATTGCATCTGCATCATCAACTTGTACTATTTCATCAATTAAGTCTTGACGCAACACATTAGGAATAAATCCCGCACCAATACCTTGAATTTTATGAGGACCCGGTTGACCGCCTGATAAAATGGGACTGTTGCTAGGTTCTACCGCAATAGCTTGAAAACTGGGTTTGCGTTGTTTAATAACTTCTGCGATACCAGTAATTGTACCACCTGTTCCTACCCCAGCAATTAAAATATCAACTTCTCCGTCCGTATCCGCCCAAATTTCCTCAGCGGTGGTTTCTCTGTGGATTTTCGGATTCGCAGGGTTAGAAAATTGTTGTAACATAAAAGCATGGGGAGTATTCGTCACAATTTCCTCTGCTTTATTAATTGCTCCTCGCATTCCTTGAGTTCCTGGTGTTAACTCCAAACTCGCACCGTAAGCCCGCAGCATGGCGCGTCTTTCTTGACTCATGGTTTCGGGCATGGTTAAAATCAATTTGTAGCCCCGCGCGGCTGCTACCATGGCTAAAGCAATACCTGTATTACCAGAAGTTGGTTCGACTAAAACCGTTTTTCCTGGCGAAATTAAACCTTGAGCTTCAGCGGAAAGAATCATACTCACGCCAATTCTATCTTTAACAGAAGCCGCAGGATTCATACTTTCTAGTTTGACAACTATTCTGGCTTTCACTCCTTCGGCTTGGGGAATTTTATTTAACTGAATTAATGGAGTTTTTCCAATAAGTTCTGTTACGTCTTTAGCAATTCGCATTTTTTAACTCCTAAACTCCTAAAGTTTATATATTAATCTATTTTTATCAAGTATTTATCTAATTGAGTATTGGTATTAACCACGCTTATTCTAGCATAATTTCTATCTATTTCACCAAAAATATTAGTAATTATTAAAAACTATTAGATTCCTAGGTTGGGTTGAAGCATGTTCACGAAGTGTGGCGAAGCCATAACCCAAAGCTCGTGTTGGGTTGTGCTGTCGCTTAACCCAACCTACAAAAATGGTGAAGGTATTGATTCATGAGCTTTGGGTTGTGCTGTCGCTTAACCCAACCTACAAAAATG
>OMJF01000117.1 GCA_900299285.1 Anabaena sp. 54
CACATCTGACCACAAACCCAACTTAGCAAAGTAGTTAGCTTTCGCAATAGAGATCGCTTCAGGGTTACTTTTTTTAGCTTGTAACTTATTCTCTAGCATCTTCAGTTCTGCGGTAATACTGTTGCGTTGTTCACTTTCCATAATTTGAAATTCCACAAAAGCTACTGGACTTTCATACGCAAATATATCTAACTTGTAGGTTTGACCTGGTTGCAGTGGTTCACCTGTATAAGTAAATTTTTGAGTATTTTCCACATTTGTACTGAAAATAACAGTATTATTATTCAGATCAGTCAATTGTATTTTTCTTATTTTACCTTGCCACGCAAATAAAGGGCGATCGCTCCAATTCATATTTCTATTCTGCAACGCCGTTTTATTAAATATTAATCCTTAATTTTATTTTTAATTTGTGTAAGAAAGTATACTAATGTGTGTAATATTGGCTATAGGATAGAATCCTATAACCGTTTCGCTATCAACTTTTGAGATATTTAGGTGTGGTACTTTAAAAATAAAAGTTTTGTATATAATATATCAATTATTTCAAGTTCTAATACTTAATTATTTAACCATTATTTAAGAATAATGTTTGAAAAGGATAATACTACATTATGAAGTGCGGAATGTGCGCTTAATTTAGGATTGCTATATCTGAACTTTCCACACTTCAATTTGTCAGTCCACTTAGGTGGACTTTATTTATGTAGTAGCGATTTATAATCGCCGTCAACTTTTAAAACATCCTCTAGGATTCAGCCTCTGAAGAAGGCCGAGTAAAAACAGGGGATAAATAAGCCACTAAAGCACCAATAGCAAAAGCGGAAATATTGCGAACTAGAGGCAACCAATCACTTGTACGGGTAATAACCGGGGCAATACCGAAGGCAATAAATAACATTCCCCATAAAGGTGAAAAAATTAAAGCCCATTGCCAAGCAACTATTTGTTTATCGTTGCGGGGTTGAGCCGCAAAACCACAAATAATTCCACCAACAGCGGAGGTGACAAGAGTGAGTATCCATTGTTCTCTAGGGAGTCCAGGAACTACATTACAACCGCCTTTAAGTAAGCAACCTTTGACTGAATCTAAAGACTGGAGAATGGCTTGATCTTCTCCTTGTTCACGGACAAAGTATAAGTTACCAAAGCGGGTTTGTAGTTCAATCCAGAAGGTGCGGGGTAGGAATTGATAAACTGCATCACCCACGCTAAAGCTAAGAATATTACCACCACGGGCATCTGCGACTAGAAGAATACTTTTATCATCTAATCCCCAATATTTAATTACTGCTCTACCTGGGGTGCGGTCATACTGAGTTAAAACGCGCAATTTCCAACCAGTATCAGCTTCAAATTGGTCCAATTCTTTGACTAATTTTTCTTCTTGGGGGTCAGGGAGAGTTTTTGCTAAATCTACTACTGGTGTAACAAAGCCCGGTAATAAATCGGGATTTTCATAAGCTAAGACTGATGGAGAATTAATTGCCCAAATTGACCCAGCAAAGCAAAATAAGGCAATTGATACTAAAATTCGTCGCCAAGAACACAGGTGCATGAAGGTTTTTATACTATTATTAACAGGATAATGTAACAAGTGCTTTGCAAAGAGTAACGTAAAAGTGATACTTCTTTACACTTCTTTACTTTACTCTAATATTAGTTAGATAGATCAACAAAACCTGATTGAGAAATTAGGGACTGGAGATAACTGTGATGTTATTGGTAATTTATCATTGATTAGTTAGGGTTCTGGCATTTCTTTTAGCAGGTTTTTTCCGATTAAAACTTATTAAAGCAGCTTTAATACCAATTAAAACACTACGAGTGCTGATTTGAATATTTTCTGCTTGTCTTTTAGCACTATTTAGGCTTTGGTCAAATTGTTTGACAACTTGACCAGCACTTTTGACACCTTCACTAACATCATCAGTCAAATCTGTTATTTCTAAACTGGTGTTGCGAATAGCATTTAGAGTAGGTGGTAACTCCCGTGAAAGAGTATCAAAGAATTTTTCAGCACTGCGGGCGGCACGGGCTAACTCCTGTAAAGCGGGTATAGAAGCCACCAGAACAGCCGTGAGACTAGCAGCAACCAAGAGGATAGATAGTCCCAACCAAAATAAAGGATCAATCACTGTTATCTCATTTATAAACGTTCTAGTTTTTCAGTCAAATTATCGGTGTTGTCTGCGATGCTGCTGACATTAACAGTATTGTTCTGATTTAAGCCTTGGATTTCGCGCTGAGTAGCATCTATGCCCACAGCGATCGCTTCCCGCAGTCTATCTACAGTTTCATCCCAGTTTTGCAGGGTGTTAGTAGAAATACGATCTGCCTGAATTTGGACACTAGTAGAGATATCCTCAGCTAATTCGGGGATAGCATAAGCAGATTTTTTGAGAAGTTTACGGGTTTCGCGGCCTGTGCGGGGAGCAACTAGTAACCCGGCTAAAGTACCGATAGCAGCCCCTATCATCAAACCGCCAATAAAAATTCCAGAACGGTTGTTAGACATTTTTTTTAATTTTCCACTCTATAAAACTTATCTTATATCTTGCACGCTGGCGATGAAAATTTGGGGCGACAAAGCACCCGGATTTTGTCTAAATTGTATAGAGAATTAAGTTCTATTGGGAATAATGATATAGTTGTTACCATCGGTTCTGATGGGGAGCAGCCAATGGCTAACACCTCGCTGCACTATGAGACGTAAGGGGGAAAGTCAGGTGTAAGTCCGGCACTGTCCCGCAACTGTGAGCCAATATCTGGTAAGTCAGAATGCCCACCGATAGAATTACATTTATATAAATCTGCGAGGTACAGATTATGTCTAGAAAAAAACAGGCATTAGTTAGTCTCACCCTAATGACTGTTATTAGTTTTTACTTAGTAGTTGGTTTCCCCAAACCTGCCTACGCAATGCACATTATGGAAGGTTTTTTACCAGTACAGTGGGCGATTTTTTGGTGGGTTGTAACATTACCATTTTTCATTTTCGGATTGCGTAGTCTAACTCGCATTACCCAAGCTAACCCAGAATTGAAACTTTTATTAGGTTTAGCTGGTGCTTTTGCTTTTGTCTTATCAGCGTTGAAAATTCCTTCTGTTACTGGTAGCTGTTCTCACCCCACAGGAACGGGATTGGGTGCGGTGCTGTTTGGACCTTTGACTATGACAGTTTTAGGTAGCTTGGTATTGTTATTTCAAGCTTTATTACTAGCCCATGGTGGTTTAACCACATTGGGAGCAAATGCCTTTTCCATGGCGATCGCTGGACCTTTTGCAGCTTACTGGATATATAATACAACCATGCGGCTGAGTGGTAAACAAAAAATCGCCATATTTCTAGGAGCAACCTTGGCAGATTTACTCACCTATATTATCACTTCTATCCAACTTGCTTTAGCTTTTCCTGCACCCGTGGGTGGATTTATCGCTTCATTTGCCAAATTTGCGGGAATTTTTGCTCTTACTCAAGTACCCTTAGCAATTAGTGAAGGATTACTAACTGTCTTAGTTTGGAACTGGTTACAATCTTATAATCCTCAAGAATTGGAACTTTTGCAATTAATCAAGGGAAGAAATCACAGTAATGAATCAATCTAATAAAACCTTAAATAACTGGTTTTTAATATTAGCAGTTTTAGCTTTAGGAATTGCACCATTAATATTTGTACCCCATGGAAAGTTTGGTGGTTCTGATGACAAAGCTAAAGCCGCTATTACAGAAATAAAACCTGAATATAAACCTTGGTTTCAATCACCATTTACACCAGCTAGTGGGGAAATAGCCAGTTTATTATTTGCTTCTCAAGCAGCTTTAGGTGCGGGAGTAGTTGGTTACGCAATTGGTGTATATAAAGGACGTTCAAAACGAGAAAGAAGTTAAGAATGACTCTACAATTAGATACCCTAGCTTACACTAATCGTTTGCGAAGATTACCACCAGAACATAAACTAATTTTTGCATTTACGACCTTGATTATTTCTCTTTGTAGTCATCCTTTAGTGCAAATTTTGATATTAATTTGGATGAGTATTTGGACAGTAATTTATGCCAAAATTCCGGCTGGAGTTTATTGGCGCTTGTTAATATTCACCATAGTTTTTTGTTTGACGAGTTTACCAGCACTCATGGTCAATGGAGTTGCAATTTCTCATCTAGAAATTGTCAAATTAGATTCATTTTACGGGTTGAATTTTGGAAACTTCTATATTTATATCAGTCGGAGTGGCAGCATTCAAGCATGGGGGATTTTAACTAGATCATTAGCTTCTGTTTCTTGCTTATATTTTCTCATGTTCACTGTTCCGTTTACAGAAATTTTGCAAACTTTACGTTGGTTAAAATTTCCAACACTTTTAACTGATTTGTTATTACTAATGTATCGGTTTATTTTCATTTTGCTAAAAACAGTCAATGAATTATGGACAGCACAAAATTCTCGTAGTGGCTACCGCAATTGGCATACTAGCATGAAAAGTTTAGCATTATTAATCGGACAATTATTGCAGCGAACTTTACAACAATATAGTCAATTTTCTCTGGGACTGCAAGCACGAGGTTTCGCAGGAGAATTGCGATTTTGGCATCCCCGTCGTTATCGTTTATCTCCACGATATACCATCGAAGCAATTTGTGGTTGTATAATATTAATAGGATTAGAAATTTGCCGAAATGCAGGAATATTTACTCGAATTTGAGCAGGTATATTACACCTATCCCGGTTCAGAAAGGCTACAAAAACCAGCTTTAAATGGTTTAAATATGAAGATTCCTTCTGGAAAAAAATGTGCCTTAATTGGTCAAAATGGTTGTGGTAAAACCACACTTTTCTTACTGGCTAATGGACTATATAAACCAAGTTCTGGAATCGTTAAATGGTGTGGTGAACCATTAATTTATAATCGGCATTATCTCAGTCAAATTAGGCAAAAAGTCGGTTTAGTATTTCAAGACCCTGAACAACAATTAGTAGCTTGTACAGTTGAAGAAGATATATCTTATGGTTTGTGTAATTTAGGTTTACCCACACCAGAAATTAAACAGCGAGTAGAACAGATATTGGCTGAATTTGAATTAACTAATTTAGCAGAAACACCAGTACATCATCTCAGTTTAGGGCAGAAAAAACGAGTTTCCATTGCTGATATCATGGTACTAAAACCGCAACTTTTAATATTAGATGAACCAACGGCATACTTAGATATTAAACATACTAAAAACTTGATGAAAACCCTCAAAAAAATTCATCAACATGGTCATACTTTATTAATGGCCACCCACGATTTAGATTTAGTCTATCGCTGGGCAGATTGGGTTTTTGTCATGGATAAAGGACAATTGATGTTAGAAGGAAGACCAGAAGATGTATTTAGCCAACGGACACTTTTAGAAGAATTAGAATTGGGTGTACCATTAATATATGAAATGTTATTTAATGGGCTATCTCCTGAAGAGGGAATAATTATAGAACGACTCCGAAAACGGATATTAAAGGATGTTTGAAAATCGAATTTATCATAATATATTGTAGGTTGGGTTAAGCGACAGCGCAACCCAACAAAGTTCCGAAAATATTGGAACTGTAACTTAACAGAGTTCCGAAAATCTTGGAACTCTAACTTAACAAAGTTCCGAAAATATTGGAACTGTAACTTAACAAAGTTCCGAAAATCTTGGAACTCTAACTTAACAAAGTTCCGAAAATCTTGGAACTCTAACTCAACAAAGTTCCGAAAATGTTGGGTTTCCTTGCGTCAACCCAACCTACTTAGAAGTTAAATGTCAAAAGACAGTCTGTAAAACATTTTTTAATTCTGTTAATAAACTAAAAAGGGGATTATTTATAGTAAATTAGTTAATTAAAATCTCTGTGGAAATTGGATATGCAGCTTCAAGAAGTCCCTAATATTGCAGTCATTGTTGGTGAAAATGCCGTTACCCTTTCTCAATTACCTTCTGTGTGGCAAGATATTGCTAAAGGTAGGGTAAATGTTAAACTCAGTGACCCACAAATCTATGTGGAAATGGCGCAGTTATTTCAATATAAACTACAATATGGTGATGTTGATTTGTTTAATGAACGTCCCCAATTATTTCATTTAAAACACTCATTTTCTGAACTATTTGGGCAAATGGCACGAGAAACCCTAGAATTTTATGGTCATGATTTTATGGTTCATAATTATCCGAACTTTAAAGAAGTTTTGCATAATTTAGAATCAAAAGGTTGTGAATATAGTGATGAAATCAAAGTAGCGCGTATTGGACTAGAACTTTTTCATGAATTTGGTTATGATCTACCAGCAAGTTTTTATCATGTTCATTTAGCACCAATTTATCGAGATCATGTATTTGAAGAAAGAGCTTTAAGATTTGATCAACGAGATATAGAACACAAACGTCCTTGGGATGCTATCCTACACGCGGGTAAGGTATTTGCTATGCAAATGAAAGTACAAAGTATCGCCTCTAAATACGGTTTTACCTATCAACATGGCTGTGGTTGTAACTCTCATTTATCTTCCATTGATCAATCTTCCGGTACATTTGAGTATGAATTAAGTCTGGAAAAACGTCAACGCTGGATACGGAGTTTTATCTGGACAGCTTGGTATGAATATGCAATATTTCCCATGGTGCCGAATACTAGTTACCTTGTTTAGAAAGAAAATAATTTTCTGAGGTCACGGGAGGTATAAATCTCCCACCCCGCACCACACCTTATCTTACCAAATGTCTCATAGAAATCCATAACTTCCTAGTCTTGATCAATTATCTGCGTTTATCTGCGTTTAATTATCCCATCTCTATATCCTAACTCCACATTTTGCCCATTTGTGAAAAAATATCAAGCTTGTGATTTAAATCAGCATTTTCCAGCCAATTAGTGAGACAATAAAGGCGTGAGGCAAGAACGGACATAACTCCATTACAAAGGGGGAAACTTTATGAAACTTCAACTCTTAGCCGCCATGGCCTTGATAACTCCCCTGTTTCTAGCTAATTCAGTTCAAGCTGGAAGCAAACAAGATCTACAAAAACTTTTGTCAACGAGAGAATGTATTCAGTGTAATCTATCAGGGTCCAACCTTAGCGGTGCTCATTTGATTGGTGCTGACTTACGGGGCGCAAATCTTCGAGGCGCTAACCTGACAAATGCTAACTTAGAAGGTGCTGACTTGACGGGAGCAAATTTAGCAGGTGCTAATTTAACATCAGCTTTTGTTACCAATGTTAACCTAAAACAAGCCAATCTCAACAACGCCAACCTGACTGGGGCGACCATTCACGATTCTAACGTCTATCAAGCATCAATGGATAATATTATTATTACCGATGCTGGTATATATAACACAGGAATTGGTGTTGGTGGAGAATATGGAGCTACTCTTCCCGACTGGGACTAAGCTGTTACGCATCTAAATTTGATAATTCTCATCTAGCTAGGTGTTGTGGTGCGGGCATCTTGCCCGCTAGAATCATACAAATTAAATGCAGTTCAACTTAGACAGTTAAATTTACACACTTTAATATACTGTCACAAAAGCAAATATATTTTGTTTGTATTAGGCGATTTATCTGTGATTTTCTTTCATTAACGTTCCTGAGATCAGAATAAATTACTGATTTTAACCTAGCAATTATGACACTTATGTGAGTCTTGACTGAATTAAAAAAGAGGTTATGGATAATTTAATTATCCATAACCTCAAAATCACTTTTTGTTATCAAACTAACTAATTAAGTAATTAAACTTAGATTAAGTTATTTTAGGGCTTGGTTTAACACATCCACTTTGTCCGTGCGTTCCCAAGGTAAATCTAAATCCGTTCTTCCCAAATGACCATAAGCCGCAACGTCCTGATAAAAACGTCCGCCTCTTTCACTTGGTAAGTTACGTAAATTGAATACATGGATAATTCCCGCAGGACGCAGTTCAAAATTCTCCTTAACTAAGTTTAAGAGAACTTCATCATCTACTCTACCCGTACCAAAGGTATCAACAAAAATACTAACAGGCCGAGCCACACCAATGGCATAACTTAGCTGTACCTCACACTTTTGTGCTAAACCAGCCGCAACAATATTTTTAGCAGCATAGCGAGCAGCATAAGCAGCAGAACGGTCTACTTTAGTGGGATCTTTACCGGAAAAAGCACCGCCCCCATGTCGAGAATAACCGCCGTAGGTATCAACGATTATTTTCCGTCCTGTTAAACCAGAATCTCCTTGAGGTCCACCAATAACAAACTTACCAGTGGGGTTAACCAAAAACCTGGTTTCCTGACTTGGCTTAATAGTAATATCACCAAATATAGGTTCTACTACTTCCGTCCACAGGTCAGCTTTAATCTTGTCCTGTACCTTAGCATCATCGCTAATATCGCCAATAGTAGCCGTATGTTGGGTAGAAATCAAGATAGTATCAATACCTACAGGCTTTCCATCTTCATAAACTACCGTAACTTGGGTTTTACCGTCGGGACGCAGGTAAGGCAGAATACCAGCTTTGCGAACTGCTGCCAATCTCCGGGCAATGCGGTGCGCTAAACTGATAGGTAAAGGCATGAGTTCTGGAGTTTCGTTACAAGCAAAACCGAACATGATACCTTGATCACCAGCACCGATCTGATCAAATAGTTCTTCACTATCCTCATTCCGGCTTTCTTTAGCTACATTGACACCTTGAGCAATATCAGGTGATTGTTCATCTAATGCTATTAAAACACTAGCACTATTGGCAGAAAAGCCGTTATCTGCGTCAGTATAGCCAATTTCCGCGATTTTTTTTCTGGCAAGATAGACATAATTAACATTGGCTTTGGTCGTAATTTCTCCAGTGATTAGCACCAAACCAGTATTAACTACGACTTCTGCGGCCACACGGCTATGAGGGTCTTCCGTGAGTAGGGCATCAATAATCGTATCAGAAATTTGATCACAAATTTTATCTGGATGACCCTCTGTAACTGACTCGGAAGTAAATAAATAACGACGAGACAAAGGAAATTCCTCCTGTGAAAATTTTTTGACTTAATTTCTGAAATCATAACAACATTTGCAGTTTTCGTGATTAAGTATCTTCTATTTCAGTAGCAAATCAATTAAAGGTAAACAAAAGTTATCCAATTACGGATAAATCTAGCAGCTTCTTAGACATTTTAGACATTTGCGTTTCATTCCTGATTCCTGTACATAACAATGCTATATTTAAAATCAGTAACACCAATTCTCACAAACTCCATTAATATTAAATTAAAAGCCCAAAATCAAAGCTACCTTAGCTTCCAACCCCAAATAAAATATATTTACTTTGACAACCATATTTCCAGCAAATAAATACGCTTTAGCATTGCACACCACCACACCAGAACTAGGTTTGGCAATTAGCAACTTTACAGATTATACCCAATCTCAAGTTTGGAATTTAGGCCGCGACTTATCCAGTCATATCCATCAATACCTGATAGAACTGATTAAACCACGAACCTGGGCAGACCTGGAATTTATCGCCGTCAGCCAAGGACCTGGTGGTTTTACAGGAACTCGCATTGGTATTGTCACCGCTCGTACACTGGCACAACAGCTAAAAATTCCAGTATTTACCATTTCCACTCTGGCCGCAGTAGCTTGGCAAGAACATACCTTACACAACCATTCTAGTTTTGCTGCCGAAATTAAAAATACTACTCCCCTACCGCAAAATTGCCAATATCCAATAATTGCAGTAGAAATGCCAGCACAAAGGGGACAGATATTTGGTGCTATTTATCAACCAACCCCTAATAATTCCGATCTTACCGCTTTGTTGCCAGATACAGTATTCACCCCAGCCAGATGGCAAGAAACCCTTGCTAATTGGCATACCAGTTATCAGTTAATTTCGGCTACATCTCAATTGGCAGCCACTGTTAACAGTATTTTGGAATTAGCTTATTTAAATTGGCAGCAAGGTAAACACCCCCACTGGTCCAACGCTCTACCCTATTATGGACAGCATCCCATAGATTGATAATTTTAAAATTTATCTAACCCTTACCACATAAAGCTTATAGCCAAAATCAGACCTCATTCTCCCCGATTTAAAAAAAAGTTTTCAAAACCCCTTGACAATAACCGGCAGCATTGATATATTGAATAAGTGCCGGGGAGAGAAAACAACTCACGGCAACTGAACCGAGAAA
>OMJF01000118.1 GCA_900299285.1 Anabaena sp. 54
GAACAGGGAACGGGGAACAGGAAAGAAGGCTTTCAGTATATACTGAGTTCTGTATGGCTACGCCACGCAAGCTATCAAAAATCAAATAGGAGTCCTATAGTTAAATGATCTTATTTAAAGGATTTGGAAAACAATAACCCTCTCTTACTTTGCGTCTTTGCGTCTTTGCGTAAAACAAAAACTAAACTTTACCACTATAGGAGGTTGAAAAATCTATGACAATACCTCAACCAACTACCACAAAAAATACTAATCTTTATGAACAAGATTTTTACCTGTGGATAGAAACAACCGCCCAACAATTAAAAGCAGGTAATTTTATAGAAATTGATTTAGAAAATTTAATAGAAGAAATCGAAAGCATGGGAAGAAGTGAGAAAAGAACATTAGAAAGTAATTTAGTAGTGCTTTTAATGCACTTGTTAAAATACAAATATCAACCAGAGAAAAGAACTAATAATTGGAAAGCAACTATTAGAGAACACCGACGGAGATTAACCAGAAGTTTTAAAGATAGTCCCAGCTTAAAGACTTATTTTCAAGAAGTATTTGCAGAATGTTATCAAGAAGCAAGACAACAAGCATCTATAGAAACAGGTTTAGATTTAGATATTTTTCCTATGGAATCTCCTTTTAATACCGATGAATGTTTAAATCAAGACTTTTTAGCTGATTGATTTATCTGATTAATTTTTATTCATATCCCCGACTTCTTAAAGAAATCGAGGATCTAAGTAGCCAAGCAAAATTAATTGCACATAGTTATTGAAAACAAAAATCTCTCTACTCCTTACCTGTTCCCTGTTCCCTGTTCCCTGTTCCCTCTCCTAAATATGAAATTTATTTTGCACGACTACTTAATACTAAATATGCTGACTTGGATCTATTCCCGCATCTCTCAATAATTGTTCTAAGCGTTGGGTGCGTTGACGTTCCTGTTGTAATTGTTCTTCAAACTCTTTTTGTGTTGCTAAAATTCTCTCCTCTGGGGTTAAATATCTTTTCCCAGTTTCATCAAACCAATATAACCACTCTCTGGTAATTCCTTGATATTTTCCCTCTTCTCTCCCTATTCCTAAATTCAATTCTGATAACCAGACTGGTTCACCTTTTAATAACTGATATTCTCCATTTTCCAGTTTATAAACTTCTAAGCGAGGTTTTCTTTTCCTTAAAGGATTGTATATTACATAATATAAAATCCCTAATTCAGCGTATTCTTGTTTCTTTTGTGTATATTCTCCTCTCCTAGTTTGGGAAACTATTTCTAATACCATAATTGGTAATTTTTGTTCTTCCCACAAAACATAAGATAACCGCAAATCCGAGTCAATAATTCTCGGAACTCCTACACTCAGAAAACCATCAGGAACAATTGCGGGTTGATAGGGATCATAATAAATTCCCATATCTACCCCAAAAAACCAATCCATTTTTTCTGACCAAATTAAAGCGAGAATTGCTTCTAAAAGTCCTGGTATTAAATGTTGTAATTGATTATCCACTGGTGTGTCGTCTGAGTCTGGTAAATCTTCCGCAGAAGGTAAGCAATGTCGAGGATTATAATTTAATAACATTTGCTTCTCCAACAAATTATCTAGTTTAAATTATAGAAGATTTTCGTTCCCATACAGAGTATGAGAATGAAAAAATGGTGCGTTACGCTACCGCTAACACACCCTAGATATTTCTATTCAACTATTCCGCAACGCTGACCAACTACTAGCAATAGGCATTCTCCAACCCGTGCCAAAAGCGCGGTCAGTAATTTTTAATCCTGGCGCTGCTTGTCGGCGTTTAAATTCTGCACGGGATAATAATTGTAATACTCTATCTACAATTGCCGGTTCATGACCTGCGGTAACAATTTCTGCTGCTGATTGATGTTGATGAATTAAACGGTCGAGAATATCATCTAAAATATCATAAGCTGGCAGAGAATCTTGGTCAACTTGACCCGGTTTAAGTTCCGCGCTAGGTGCTTTGGTAAGAATATTTGCGGGAATAATTTCTTTTTGTTGATGAGAATTTAACCATTTGCAAAGGGAATAAACGCGGGTTTTAGGAACATCTGCAATGACTGATAAACCGCCATTCATATCACCATAAAGGGTACAATAACCAACGGCCATTTCTGATTTATTGCCAGTAGATAAAAGCAAATAACCGAACTTATTAGAAATTGCCATTAACAAATTACCACGAATGCGAGATTGGAGATTTTCTTCTGCAATGCCAAATTCTGTTCCTGTGAATAACTCATCTAGGGATTTATCAAAACTTTGCATTAATTCCCCAATAGGTAAAATCTGGGTTTTAATATCTAAATTTGCGGCTAATGCTAAAGCATCACTAATAGAATGTTCCGAACTATAGGGAGAAGGCATTAATACACCCAAAACATTTTCTTTACCTAATGTAGTAGTCGCAATAGCAGCAACTAAAGCAGAATCAATTCCCCCACTTAAACCTAACAATACTTTAGAAAAGCGACATTTATCAACATAATCTTTAACTCCCAAAACTAAAGCGTTCCAAATTTCTGCTTCTTCAGATTCATAAACAGGGGAAATATTACTTAATTCTAAATCTTGTTGATTACTATTAAATTCAATCGTCAAAAAATCAGATGTAAAACCTTTTCCACGAGAGATAATTTCTCCTTGTTTATTGGCAGCAAAACTGCGGCCATCAAAAATTAAATCATCATTGCCGCCAACTTGGTTTACATAAACAATTGGTTGTTGAAAATTAACAGCACTATGTTTTAACATTGCTTCTCGCAGATGTTGTTTACCAACGGTATAGGGAGAAGCAGATAAATTCACAATTAAATCTACTCCTAAATTAGCTAAATCAGCAATGGGATTAACTGCGTAACTCCGTTTACCCCAAAATTCCTGATCATTCCATAGATCCTCACAAATTGTCACACCAATATTGAGATTATCAAATTTAAAATAATTGGCTTGTAGTCCGGGTTCAAAATAGCGTTTTTCATCAAAAACATCGTAAGTTGGTAATAGACGTTTATGGAAAAATTGCTGGATTTTGCCATTTTCTAATAAAGCAATGCTATTAAATAAATTTTTCTCACCTGTAATGTGTGCTTGGGAATTTTTCACAACTGTTCCCACCAATACAGCTAAATTCGCTGGTAAATCTTTAGCTAATTTGTGCAATGTTTTATCCATTACTTCCACAAAACTAGGATTTAATAATAAATCTCTAGGTGGATAACCACAAATAGATAATTCAGGTGTTAATAATAACCGGACACCATTTAATGATGCTTGTTGAGACATTTCCAGAATTTTTTGGGCATTTCCAGACAAGTCACCGATAGTAGGATTAATTTGAGCAATAGCGATTTTCATGATCGTCAAAAAGGGAATAGGGAATAGATAAAATAAATCTCATTTTAGACTGCAAAAAATCATAATCATCTGTATTTATCAGCGTTAATCAGCGTTTAATCAGCGTTTAATCATTTCTACCTCCTTTCTTCATTAAATAAACACCAAAGGTTTATCTTGAAATGGTGCAAAAGCTTCTTTATCAAACTTATACAAACTTGCAGGACGGCCTGCACCTCGTGATACTTTAATTCCAGTATCTAATAAAAAGCCTAATTTGAGTAACCGCGCTCGAAAATTAGAATAATCTGCAAAATTTTCGCCTAAAACTGTAGTATATAGTTGATACAAATCGTTTAGGGTAAAAGTTTCTGGTAACACTTCAAATGCTACGGGACTATATTCTAGTTTATTTTTTAATCTTCTATCTCCATAGGTAATAATTTCATTGTGGTCAAATGCTAATTGGGGCAGTTCTTTGATAGGATACCAAGCAATACCCACAACTTTATCAGCGATTAATTCTGCTTCTTCAAATCGCACTAAGGCAAAATAACTAACTGATAAATAACGAACTCCATAGCTATCAATTTGTTCTCTAGGGTCACGTTTTGGACCACCAAAAGTATAAAGTTGTTCTAAGTAAAGATTATTTACCTTTATTTTCTCAGCCATGATACGATAGGCAGCATCTTCTAAAGATTCTCCTTGACAAACTAAAGTACCGGGAAGACTCCAATAATTTAAAAATGGTTCTTGTTGTCCCAGAACTAAAAGAACTAATAACTGATTTTGGGCGGTATTTACGGAAAAAATCACATTATCAACACCAACTTTAAAGTTAGCTAAGAGTTGTTGATTTATGGGGTTGAAAACATTTTTTTTGTTATGTATTGGCATTTGTATAAATGCTGTTGATGAATATAGGCAATGACGGGTGGTGTGAGAGTATTAATATCTCCTTGTTCACGAAAAGCGGTAGAGGAAACATCTAAACCAATTAAATTGGCAATTTGAATTTTTCCTCCCATTTGTTTAACTCTTTCTAAACTAGAATTATCTATGATATATCCTGGTCTAGGAATTATTAGTAGTTCCACTTGCTGTAATAAATCCTGAATATGATACCACCGGGATAATTGATTTACTAAATCAGCACCAATGACTAAGGTATATTCAATATGTTTACCCCATTTTAATTTGGCTTTTTCTAGGGTTTCTAAGGTTCTCCAACTGCTCAAATCTTGTTCTAAGGCGATATTTTTTTTAGAAACATTAATATCTTTAATTAACAATTCTAACATGGCCGCACGATGAGATAAAGGCGTTTGTTGGGATTTTAAAGGATTATCCGCAGCCCAAACAGCTACCCAATCATAATGTTCAGATAACCATTTAAGAATTACTAAATGTCCCGCAGTTGGTGGATCAGCACTTGTACCAAATAAAGCAATTTTCATGATACTTTGAGGATGTTGCTAGAATGTCTCTTTAGTTTATGGTAATATTTACTATAAATAATGTCAAGCCCTAGTTAATGATTGGTGGTAAATTCCCTAAAATCCTATATTTAGAAGGAGAATTATCTGGAATTTTATCACTAATTTACATTCCTTAATAGTATCAACTATTATTTAACCCTCAAAATGCCAAATTATAAATTTTCGTTTACAATTAGGCATAAATCAAAATCATGATTATAAAGTATTGCAAAGTTATCTAAAAAAATATTGTGTTAAGTATAGATATATGGAGAATATAAGCAAATAAATAATAGCGGTATTATAATGTAGACATCACAGATTAAAAAAACTGAAAAACAAGGGGCTATAAGATTATGGCTATTTCCAGAATGCTTACTAATACGGCTCAGTTTATTTCTGAGGCTTTTGTTCGGATTTTTACCCCTGCTAATGATGCTTATCCTGTGATTGGAGTGCAGCCTTTTACAGGTAGTATACACAAGAGACGTAAAACAACTTGGTAACTTTTGATTTGATAAAAGTGACAATGTACGACGATCATCATTGATATTAACCAGGGTCGGGTATAATCTATCTTACCTTGGTTTTGCTGTATTTAAGGAGGAGGAGATTCCTGTCACCTGTTTTTAAGTATTTTCTTGTAATTCCTAAAAAAAAACAAAGATTTTAGTAATTTCTGAATTTGTGTGTATACTTTGTATTAAAACTTGGTTAAGCTCAAATAGAGCAAAACAAAAACAATTGGCAATTTCAAAATACTCAGATCAGGTGAAATATGAAACTACAAAACTTTTTGGGAACAGCGGAAAAATGGGGATATGAAGCGATCGCTAATGATGTAGAATTATCTAGACAAATTCAAGTTTTATTAATTGGATTAGGGTTGCTAGAACCACCCGCAGATGGCAAATTTGGACCTGTTTCTACCGCAGCACTCAAAGAATTTCAAGAGTTATTAAAAACTGGAGAAACTGAATTTTTAGGACCGGTAACAGCTAAAGAGCTAATTGAAGCTAAAAAAGATGATTTACCAAAACCAGCATTAAAATTAGGTAATGACATAGCCAGCAAAATAGTTAAATATATGTTGGCAGAAAATTATCAAGTCTCCACCAATGCTAAAGAGTACAACATCGTTTATATAGAAGGAATAAATGGAGATTGGACTCTTAACAATGATGCAGCAAATGAATTTAATGATCAACGGATTGTCCTTGAAATCATAAATGGTGTTCCCAAAATTGTCAATAGTTGGCAAGCAACCACTGAACCAGGTAGCTACTATACTTATAGTCCAATGAATCCCAAAGGAGCAGCCAGGATTCAATTTGGACAGTACAAAGCCTGGAAAGTTGGATATCACGGTACTGCAAATCCTCACGAAGCATTAAGACAAGTTGGGAATATCACCGTTTGTAGAGATTTTAACAAAGATTTTAAACGAACTGGGGATGAACTTGATACAGGCGATGATTTTTATGTGAATCAACACTGGGGCTATGATGCTCCCGTTAATGATATCAAAAATGCCAGCGCGGGCTGTTTAGTGGGACGAACAAAAGAAGGACATAAAGAGTTTATGGCTATCATTAAACAGGATCGCCGCTATGTAGCTAATAATGATTATGTTTTCTATACAACCATTATTCCCGGAGATGATTTACTTAAAAGATTTCCTGGCTAATTAGTCAATTAACATCAATAAATCCCCAAATTAATCATTAATTATAAATTAAATTAATTATAAATTGGGGATTCAAAACCTGGAAATTACATTTCTCTTAACATTCCCTCCACTCTATTAACACTATCTAGATCATTGCTAAGACGATATAAACTTAAAGCTTTTCGTAAAGCACTATTTGCTTGGCTATTTTGACCCTTCTTTTTAAACATTCCTGCCATTAACTCATAGGTGCGGGGGTTATTTTGATTAAGTTCTAATGCTTTTTGATATGCCCACATAGCAGATTCAAAATCGCCTAATATTGCTTGAGTAACACCCAAACCTAGATAGGCGTTAATATTATTTCGATTAAGTTGTATGGAACGACGATAGGCTTCTTTAGCTCCACTAATATCCTTTGTAGCACTTTTAATGTAACCCACAGCATAATAAAAATCGCTGTTATTGGGATTAATAGCAATAGCTCGACGATAAGCACTTAAAGCTGAGGGAAAATTTCCTATTTGAGTATATAAGTAGCCAATACCAGCATGAATTCTCGCATTTTTGGGATCTAATTGTGCTGCTTGTTGATAAACAGCGATCGCCCCATTATAATCTTTATTATCTACAAGTCTTTTGCCTTCTTCTATCAAGCTTTTCAACTCTGCATTATCAGCTTGTGCTAATAATAGATCAACTTTGGCCACTACAGGTGTGCTAGTGAAGAAACATCCCAATAATAAGACAGTTAAGACAAATGATGTTTTTTTGTACACAGTCAGTTTCCCTAGATTTTCTGCAATTGTTTTTATTCATACATTAAAACAAAAATATTTATTTTTGTAATCTCTATTTATTCATATTTACATAATATGTATTATCATATAATAATATTTTCTTAAATCACTTGACATTTTCGGCACTATAGCACTAGATTAATAATTCAACCCATCCGTACTCATAAATAATGTTTAAATAAATCTATGCTTTTAACTACTACTGATGTTATTCAAGGTGCTGTAATTCAGTCATATTTAGGTATTGTGACAGCAGAAGTTGTTTATGGTAGCAATTTCCTGCGGGATTTTTTAGCGAGTATTCGGGATATTGTCGGTGGCCGCACTGGTAGCTATGAGCGTCTCTTTGAAGAAGGACAACGCAAAGCAATGGAAGAATTAGAACAAAGGGCGCAACGTTTAGGCGCGGATGCAGTTGTTGGTATTGCAGTTGATACAGGTACAATTAATGTTGATCAATCTGGTGTGTTATTAGTAATTACGGCCACAGGAACAGCCGTAAAAATTCGTTAATATTTCGTTAATATTTTGCTGATTTTGTAGCAAACATTTATTCATCTTTAAGTAATAAAATATTACTGAATCTACCACTTGAGAAATGCTTCCTCAATCCCTTTTTCTCTTCTAATTTTAGCATCATTTTCAAACCAGGTAATAATTTGTTTAGTGGTTAAATCCTCAATAGAAACATTATACTCCTGAGCAATATGGTGTAAAATCCGCAAAGAAGAAATAGTCAATCTAGTTAAAAACTTCTCAGGAGAAGACAACAAAGCCGCGTCAACTTGAGCAGATTCGTCATGGGTTAAAAATTGAGTTGATGATTGATTAGGTAGGATGTCCATAAGTTTGTTTTAGGGTAAATTTGTCTTTATTAAATCATATTCTGGTAGTTATTGAGTAGTGGAACTGCTTAAATTAATTAGGAAATAATTAGGAAATTTGTGTAGTTAACCACCTGCGAAAATTCTTAATCATGGCCACTTCACCTACTTGTAAACTAGCAGCTAAAAACTGAGGAATTTCTGTATTTAAAGGTAAATTAGCAAAAGTAGGTGAACCATTACAAAGAAGATATTGACCATCAACTAAACTATAAATTTGCATCACAGGTTCATTATAACGCCACACTTCAGGAACACCTAAAGCTAAATAAATGGGTAATTTGTCAATAGAAGAACTAGCATAATCAACTTCTATGACTAAATCTGGCGGGGGATCTTGAGTTAGATCTAAACTGGTTTTATTTCTCATGATTAGTTCATTTTGAATATAAAAACTAGAATCAGGTTCTACAGCTTTGGCTATATCTTCTCTTTTACAAGTTAATGAACCTGTGCTTTTGACATTCAAATTTAATTCTTCAACTAAGGTATCAATTAGCTTTTGTAACAATCGGTTATTATGTTCATGGGGCATTAATGGAGTCATAATTTCTAATATTCCCTGATTATAAGTAAATCTGTGATGGCGATCGCTACCTGTTTCTAATAAAATTCGTTCAAAAGTATGCCAGGAAATATGATAGAGGATAACGCTATTAGCGTGAGTGTTGCTGTGAGTAGGTGCTAAAATTACCATAGAAATTCACCTCGCAGTTTTAATTATTTTATTATATCACGATACGATCATCTTTGTGCTAATATTTATTGTACAATTATTGTACAATGTCTTTAAGGTTATCCATATCAATTTTTCCTTCTTCTTTCTCTCTAATTACTTTGTCTTATGTGTTCTTGAATATTAAAACTGTCCGCAGTATTGAGTAAACTGTTGAAAATAATAAGGTAAAAGTGATGGCTTATAGTGATTTTAGCTTAACTAAGTTTAGGAAAACTTTTAACATTACAATTGATGAAGAAACTAATTTATTTGGTAGTGTAGAACCTATAGAAATCAGTGAAAAATTAACCAGCACCCTGGAAGAAACTACAGAACTCGCGTTAGCAATAAATACGGAAAAAGCACGCTCAGAAATGATTATTACGCCGATTTTATTAGAACTAAGACCTAAGGCTAATTATCAAATTAGTTTATTTTCTGGTACAGATTTTAATGTTGATGTCGAAAAAGGTTTAAATAGTTATTGTGATTTTGTCATAAGTCGTGCTAGAGAACAGTTAACAATTAATGCTCCTGTGGTAATTATTGTCGAAGCTAAAAATGAAAATATTAAAGGTGGTTTAGGTCAATGTGCAGCAGGAATGTTAGCAGCACAGTTGTTTAATGAACAGGAAGGTAATGGAATTAAAACTGTTTATGGTGCTGTGACAACTGGAGATATTTGGAAGTTTTTAAAGTTAGAAGGAACAGATATATTTATTGATTTGAATAATTATTATATTAAAGAGTTAAACAAGATTTTAGGTATTTTGTGTCAAGGGATTCAGGGGTAAAATAAAATTTAAAAAAGTTTATTGACTTTAAATTCAATTTCAATGTTTTTGAGTTGCCTATAAATCATCATAATTTCGGCAGTAGTTCAGTTTGATCAACCTTAAATTTTTCAGATAAACTTAGAATATCATAATTTGTTATTGTTGTGATCAGATTTATTTCTCTCTCCTTTAAATAATGATAACATTGTGGCGGTCGAAAATCAGACCATTCTTTTCTCAAGTGATCCAGCTTAATAGGTGAATCAAAACTGAATGGTTTTTTAAATAAAATAGCAAAAGCCCTGTGTGAATTTTTGTAGTAATTATTAAGCCCAGAACTGATAGCGTAGCGTGGCGTAAGCCATAGTTCCGGGCTAATAGCCAAAGTTTACTAAAGTAAACTATGAACTGATTAATCTTTCTAGTCATCTTGAGATGACTTTTGCTATTAGACTGGGAATTAATTCCCAGTCGGGTTATAGGTTTTATTTTAGTTAAAGTTAGTTTTAACCGACTATTTAAAATCTGATTTTTTCTGATTTTCAAATATAAAAAAACGGAAAATTTTACATGGAATTAACCAGAATAGGTTTTAACGTACTTTAGCTATTAGCCCAGAAATTAATTTCAGGGAAAGTATAGAAGCATATAAGTAAATCATTTGTTGCTGCATTTGAAAATTATAGTTGTATTTTTAAGTATGCTGTAGCTACAAGTGCATATATTAGCATAAAAATAAATATTTCCTACCTTTTCTGCACCAAATACCCACAACGATGTTCACCATGAATCAACCAATGCGTCCTTTCCACAGTACAATCTGGGAGAATAGCCGCAAACATTTCCAACTCATGACCACAAACGCTAGGAAAAGATTCCGCAACATCAGAAATAGCGCAGGTATGTTCTACAAAAATGAATTTTTCACCCCCGTCAATATTAGATTCTACAGGGTGAAATTCGGCCATAAAACCTTCCTGCTTTCGCAATTGTATCAAAGCTGCGACCCGTTCTTTTAAAGAACCTGTACCCACCCGTTCCCGGTATTCTTGGGCTTTGCGTTCCCACTGTTTTTGTAAAATCGTTTTTACTTGCTCACGGCCTACAGTTTCGGCTAAAGTATCTAACAGCGAAATTGCAAAATCTCCATAACTATCATTTAAACGGTTAGCACTTTTTTGTAAGTGTGATCTTCCTCCCCGACTCAAGTGATAAACGTGCTGCGGTCTCCCCATACTCGGTTGTTCTGATACCGAATACAGCACTAGTTCCTCCGTCTCTAAATCCTTTAAATGACGGCGAATAGCTTGGGGACTGACATCTAAAAAGTTAGCCAATTCAACAGCCGTTGCTTGTGAGTGTTTTAATAGATACTCTAGAATCTCTTGCTTAGTTGAGGTCTGCTGGGTAGTCGCCATGTTCTCTGCTAGACGCAACGCATACGTCCCAAAATAAAAATTTTTAGAAAATTGACTTGAACAACATTCTTGTTGTTAATCTATAGTACAATGAAACATAGATTAAACAACAGCCGAATTGTTTTAGTCGTTAAGCCTATTCTAGCAGTCTTGTTAGCAATCGGTAAGAAAAAACGGGAATTAGCATCATGCAGCCCGTCGCCCATCCTTTAAAGAGAACACAAGAGAACCGATGAGCGCATCTGTCACTACCTTAGTCAACCAACCTTATAAGTACGGCTTTGTTACCGATATTGAAGCCGATACTATCCCCCGTGGGTTAAGCGAAGATATTGTCCGCCTAATTTCCGCTAAAAAGAACGAACCGGAATTTATGCTGGAATATCGCCTCCGCGCCTATCACCAATGGCTGAAAATGACAGAACCAACTTGGTCTCATGTCAAATATCCGCCTATTAATTATCAAGATATTATTTACTATTCCGCACCGAAACAAAAGAAAGCAAAACTCAATAGTTTGGATGAAGTTGACCCCACTTTATTGGAAACTTTTGAAAAATTGGGTATTTCTCTTTCCGAACAAAAACGATTAGCAAATGTGGCCGTTGATGCCATTTTTGATAGTGTTTCGGTGGCGACTACATTTAAGGAAAAACTCGCGGAAGATGGTGTCATATTCTGTTCTATTTCCGAAGCTTTACAAGAACACCCAGAACTAATTAAAAAATATTTGGGTAGCGTAGTTCCCATTGCTGATAATTATTTTGCTGCTTTAAATGCAGCAGTATTTAGTGATGGTTCTTTCGTTTATATCCCCAAAGGCGTAAAATGTCCTATGGAATTGTCAACCTATTTCCGCATTAACTCCGGTGATACAGGACAATTTGAACGGACATTAATTGTCGCCGAAGCAGATAGTTATGTTTCCTATTTAGAAGGTTGTACAGCACCAATGTACGACAGCAATCAATTACACGCCGCTGTTGTGGAATTGGTAGCATTAGATAATGCGGAAATTAAATATTCTACTGTGCAGAACTGGTACGCTGGCGATGAAAATGGCAAAGGTGGAATTTACAACTTTGTAACTAAACGTGGTTTATGTCAAGGTGTCAATTCTAAAATTTCTTGGACTCAAGTAGAAACAGGTTCAGCTATTACTTGGAAGTACCCTAGTTGCGTCTTAGTTGGTGATAATTCTGTTGGTGAATTTTACTCCGTTGCATTAACAAATAATATGCAACAAGCTGATACTGGAACTAAAATGATTCATGTTGGGAACAATACCCGCAGTACCATTATTTCTAAAGGTATTTCTGCTGGTAATTCTAGTAATAGTTATCGCGGTTTGGTGAAGATTAATCCTACTGCTAAAGGTGCGAGAAATTATTCCCAATGTGATTCGATGTTAATTGGTGATAATGCTCAAGCTAATACTTTTCCTTATATTCAAGTTCAAAATAATACGGGAAAGGTTGAACATGAAGCTTCTACTTCTAAAATTGGTGAAGATCAATTATTCTTTTTCGCTCAACGGGGTATTTCCGCAGAAAATGCTATTTCTATGATGATTAGCGGTTTCTGTAAAGATGTTTTTAATCAGTTACCAATGGAGTTCGCTGTTGAGGCTGATAAGTTGTTGAGTTTGAAACTAGAGGGTAGTCTGGGTTGATCTATTTTCATTGAGGTTCTTTTTTGATGAACCACGAAGACACGAAGGAAGCGAAGAAGAAGTAGTAAGAAGAGAGGGAGAGAAGATGATTGTTGAGAATAGTGATTTGATTTTGTCGGTTAAGAATTTGACGGCTGATGTTGATGGTACTCCGATTTTAAAGGGTTTAAATTTGGAGGTTCGCGCTGGTGAAATTCACGCGATTATGGGTCCAAATGGTTCGGGGAAAAGCACTTTTTCTAAGGTTTTAGCTGGACATCCTGCTTATTCTGTGACTGGTGGTGAGGTGATTTTCCAAGGTGAAAATTTACTGGAAATGGAAGCGGAAGAAAGAGCTAGAAGTGGTGTGTTTTTAGCTTTTCAATATCCTTTGGAAATTCCTGGTGTGAGTAATTTAGATTTTTTACGGGTTGCTTATAATTCAAAGAGAAAAGCGCAAGGTTTGGAGGAAGTTGACGCTTTCGATTTTGATGATTTGGTGGAGGAAAAGTTAGATGTGGTGAAGATGAATTCTTCTTTTCTTAGTCGCAGTGTCAATGAGGGTTTTTCTGGTGGGGAAAAGAAGCGCAATGAAATTCTACAAATGGCTATTTTAGAACCTAAATTAGCCATTTTAGATGAAACTGATTCTGGTTTGGATATTGACGCTCTCAAAATTGTCGCTAATGGTGTTAATCAATTAACTAATGGGGAAAATGCTACAATTATGATTACTCATTATCAACGTTTACTTGATTATATTGTTCCTGATTTTGTTCATGTGATGGCTAAGGGACAAATTATTAAGAGTGGTGGTAAGGAGTTAGCTCTAGAGTTAGAATCTCGTGGTTATGATTGGGTTTTAGAAGAATGTTTAGGGGTGGGTGTGTAATGACTAGTCAGATTAATGTGGAAATGTTAAATGAAGCTAATCTATTGTTAGATAGAGATGGGTTTTTGACTGGTTTATTAAGTCAGGTAACTACCAATAAAAATGATGGTTGGTTACAAGATTTACGTGACGGTGCTGCTAATTGGGTGCGTCATTCTGTTATCCCCAATACCCGCGAAGAAGAATGGCGATTTACTGATTTGTCACTTCTCAAACAGGTAGATTTTAAGTTGGGAATGTTTCATGTTCACAATAATGTAGAGACGTTCCATGGAACGTCTCTACAATCCATGATTTTACCTGAAGTTTCTGGGCGGTTAGTATTTGTTAATGGTGTTTATTCACCAAATTTATCTAATACTGAAAATTTACCTGCTGGCTTAATTGTTGGTAATTTGGATGTTTTACCTGGTGAAGTTGTCCAGGAATATCTAGCGCAAGCTGATAGCTTGCGTGGCGTAGCCATAGGTGCTAAAGAGGTTTTTACGGCTTTGAATACTGCGGCTTTAAATGATGTCGCGGTGGTATGGGTTGGGAAAAATGTAGTAGTTGAAAATCCCATTCATCTGTTGTTTATTTCTGTTGCTGCTGAAGGTGCTATTATTTCTCAACCTCGTTGTTTAGTAATAGCTGAAGGTAATTCTCAGGTGAGTTTGATTGAAGAGTATACGAACCGCAGAGACACAGAGAACGCAGAGGAAGAGGTTTATTTTAATAATGGTGTGACGGAAATCTGGGTTAATGAAAATGCTCAGGTGAATCACAATAGAATTGTGTTAGAAAGTGATGGTGCTTTCCACATTGGTAAAACTGCGGTAACACAAGCAAGATATAGTCGTTATAGCTGTAATGCTGTGACGGTTGGTGGGAAAATTTCCCGTCATAATTTGGAGATATTACAAACTGGTGAACAAACGGAAACTACCTTAAATGGTTTAACAGTTATTGCTGATAAACAGTTAGCTGATACTCACAGTGTTTTATCTTTAAATCATCCCCATGGTATAAGTAAACAATTACATAAGTGCATTATAGGCGATCGCGCCCATGGTGTATTTAATGGTAAAATATTTGTTCCCAAACCAGCACAATTAACAGACGCATCGCAATTAAATCGCAATTTATTGTTATCATCTAAATCGAGAATTGACACCAAACCGCAATTAGAAATAACCGCTGATAATGTCAAATGCGCTCACGGTGCAACAGTCAGTCAACTAGAAGACGACGAGATATTCTATCTCCAAAGTCGTGGAATAAATGAAACCGACGCACGCAAATTATTAGTTAATGCTTTCGCAACAGAAATTATTAACTTTATCCCTGTTGCTGCTGTGCGTGAGAGTTTGTTAAAAACAGTCACAAGTCTCACAAATAAATAAATGCCTTGCACCAAAGTATAAGTATAATAGCTAAAGTCGGTTAAACCCGACTTTCACTATTAGCCAGGAAATTTATTTCTTAGTAGACTCATGAAAAATCTCTCTGTAACTCTCTTACCTTCGCTTTCTTAGTTCCTTCGTGGTTCATTATTCTTAAATTCAAATTCTGCATAGTTTGTAAATTCTAGTTATTATTCTGAAACTTCTGCATTTCTAAAATATGACCTTCACTTCTACCAAAACTCTAGCTGATAAAGTCCGTTCTGACTTCCCTATTTTACATCAAGAAGTCCACGGTAAACCCCTGGTTTATCTGGATAACGCCGCAACTTCTCAAAAGCCTTTATCAGTCTTAAATGTTTGGCGTGATTATTATGAACAATATAACTCAAATGTTCATCGCGGCGCACATTTTTTAAGTGCAAAAGCTACCGACGCTTACGAAGCAGCAAGAGACAAAATCGCTAACTTTATTCATGCTAAATCACGCCAAGAAATAGTCTACACCCGCAACGCATCTGAAGCTATTAATTTGGTGGCTTATAGTTGGGGAATGAATAATTTACAGCCAGGAGATGAAATTATTCTCTCGGTTATGGAACATCATAGTAATATTGTTCCTTGGCAATTTGTCGCTCAAAAAACAGGTGCAATATTAAGGTTTGTCGAATTAACACCAGCAGAAAATTTTGATTTGGAACAATTTAAAAGCCTGATTTCTAACAACACAAAACTGGTGTCTATAGTTCATATTTCTAATACCTTGGGTTGTATTAACCCAGTCAAAGAAATAGCCGAAATTGCTCACAGATACGGTGCGAAATTCTTAATAGATGCTTGTCAAAGTGTTCCCCACACTCCTATTAATGTTCAAGAACTTGATTGTGATTGGTTAGTAGCTTCTGGACATAAAATGTGCGCTCCCACGGGCATAGGTTTCCTCTATGGTAAGCTGGAATTACTAGAAGCAATGCCGCCATTTTTTGGTGGTGGTGAAATGATTTCTGAAGTCTATTTAGACCATTCTACATACTCAGAATTACCCCATAAATTTGAAGCGGGTACACCTGCTATTGGGGAAGCGATCGCACTTGGTGCTGCTATAGATTATCTTACTAATATTGGTATGGATAAAATCCATGGCTATGAAGCGGAATTAACTGCCTATTTATTCGAGCAATTAGCCCAAATACCTCAAATTAGAATCTACGGACCAAAACCCAATGCTCAAGGGGAAGGTAGAGCCGCTCTAGCAGCTTTTACGGTAGAGGGTGTCCACGCTAATGATCTATCTACATTATTAGATCAGGAAGGTGTGGCCCTACGTTCTGGCCACCATTGTACTCAACCATTACACCGTTATTTAGGTGTAGCAGGAACTGCGCGGGCTAGTTTATCTTTTTACAATACTCGTGAAGAAATTGATATTTTCATCAAAGCATTAAAAGAGACTTTGGACTTTTTTGCTGGTGTGTTTGGTGAATAGATAAAATCCCCGACTGCTTTGATTTATTGTGTTCACAAACTATAAATTAATGTTAGAAGTCGGGGATCTGGATAAATTTTGGTTGCATAATTTAATTAATAGGAATAAATCAAATGTCCTACAGTGATTTTACTTTAGAGAAAGTGATAAAATTTTTTAATTTAACTATATCAGATAAAATTGATATTTTTGCATCTACAGCACTTTGCGTGACTAACTGGTACAGTAGCAGCAGTGAGAAAAATAGTTTTGGAGTTGCTGGCTTGAGCATAAGATGACTCCTAGTGACAACAGTTGTACTACTGCCAAAGTATTTTTCGGTGAAAACTTCCTGAAAAATGCTTTTAAGCTATTGTGCAGCTAAACCGAATAAGCTCTTTTAAATGTTTTAATAGTTTTTCTCTCTGTTCTTGAGACAGATGGTTTTTTGCTGGCATAATTCAGAAGCGATCGCTTAGTTACTTAATTCCCTATTATACAATCTAGTCGCACAACAGCTTAATCGTGAACTAAATTATTTATTCAGGATGCAATACGAAGCCACAAAAAGCAATATTCAAAGCGCGTGTAAATGCTATGGGTAAATAAAAGATCTTTAGAGAGTTAAGGATTTCGGTAAAGCCAGCAGCTGGATTTGAACCTGCGACCTTCCGATTACAAGTCGGATGCACTACCACTGTGCTATGCTGGCGGTTGGTGTTAGCGAGAAGATTTTTTTATTTCCTCACCGACTTTATATTATAGTCTCATGTAAATGATTTGTCTAGAGGGTAAACAAAATATTTTTCTGGTTGTCAAAAATAGTCAAAACTAGCGGCCATGTTGTAGATTCATGCCAAAATATTTGGTACAGTACAATTTTGTACTCATGATAACAAATTTAAGTGCATCTGCGTAAATTCCTTTGTTCTTTATAATAGATAATCAGGCATGACAACATTAATAGGCAGAGATTTATTAAGTTTAGCGGATCTGAGTTCGGGGGAACTACAAGAACTGCTAGAATTGGCTACTCAACTCAAGTCAGAAAAACTCAAACTGCATTGTCACAAGGTATTGGGGTTATTATTCTCCAAAGCTTCAACACGGACTAGAGTTAGTTTTACAGTAGCAATGTATCAATTAGGGGGACAGGTAATTGATCTGCACCCTAATGTCACTCAGGTGAGTCGAGGAGAACCTATCCAGGATACTGCTAGGGTATTAGATCGTTATTTGGATGTTTTAGCAGTTCGCACTTTTGCTCAACAGGAGTTGGAAACTTTTGCTAAATATGCGAAAATTCCGGTGATCAATGCTTTGACAGATTTAGAACATCCTTGTCAAATTCTAGCTGATTTGCTGACTATTCAGGAAAAATTTGGGAGTTTAGCTGGTTTAACCTTAACTTATGTTGGTGATGGTAATAATGTCGCTAATTCCCTGATGTTAGGTTGTGCTTTAGTAGGAATGAATGTCAGAATAGCTTTTCCGTCGGGATATGCTCCAGATGCGGAAATTGTGGAAAAATCCAGAGCGATCGCTAATAATAAAACTGAGGTGCTGCTGACTCATGATCCTCAAGCAGCGGCTAAAGGTGCATCCGTGCTATATACTGATGTTTGGGCAAGTATGGGACAAGAAACACAGGCCAATAACCGTTTTCCTGTTTTTCAACCCTATCAAATTTCTGAACAGTTATTAAGTCTTGCTGATCCAGAAGCAATTGTTTTACACTGTTTACCAGCCCATCGTGGTGAAGAAATTACTCAAGAGGTCATTGAAGGTTCACAGTCACGAGTTTGGGATCAAGCAGAAAATCGCCTACACGCTCAAAAAGCTTTACTAGCCAGTATTCTTGGGGCAAAATAACAATGGGTAATTGGTAATGGGTAATTGGTAATGGGTAATTGGTAATGGGTAATTGGTAATGGGTAATTGGTAATGGGTAATTGGTAATGGGTAATTGGTA
>OMJF01000119.1 GCA_900299285.1 Anabaena sp. 54
GCAGGAGAGAGGCTTTGATTTACTCCCCTTCCCTGGTAGGGAAGGGGCTGGGGGTTAGGTCTAATAATTGTGGCTCAAATACATGAAAACTGCTGTAAACTCTTACTCTCAGAGGTCCTGTGCGCCTCTGCGTGAGAAAAAATCATACCTTCATTCACCAACGCCAAAAATAGAATAAAAAATAAAAGGCGCTGCTGACTGTTTTTATCTTCACAGACTCAGCAACGCACCTCTTGTAGATATGTAGTATTCAATATCTAGTATTTATACTGCTTCTGTATTTTTTTCTCCTGTCCGAATTCGTACAACCTGGTCAACAGGATAGATAAAAATTTTACCATCACCAATTTCACCAGTCCGGGCTGCGGAAATAATTTTATCCACAACAGTGTCAACTTGGGCATCTTCAACCACAATTTCCACCTTGAGTTTTTGCAGAAACTCCACAGTGTATTCCGAACCTCGATAGCGTTCAGTTTGACCCTTTTGTCTTCCAAAACCCCGGACTTCAGAAACTGTCATCCCCACAATACCCGCATTAACCAGAGCTATTTTCACTTCATCGAGCTTAAATGGACGGATAATGGCTTCTACTTTTTTCATTTTTTTGATTCCTGACTTGTAATAGCGTCGTTTATATATCTAACCAGATTCCTTGTCTCACGCTGTAAGTATAGCACTAGTTATTTAACTTGAGATTGATGTATTGAATTTCACACTTTTTGTTATCCTCATGGGATTATGAACTTATGGACTATCTTATTACAAAAGCGGTAGCTTTATTTGTCCCAGGCTTTGCCAGTCTGCGATCGCCTGTTGAGTCCACAGCCAATTTCGTGATAATTTCTCCATAGTAAAATCTGCGGGTGCATTTTGAATCACCATTTGTCGAAGTTTAATCGCTTCCCGTAAATATTGTTGACGTTTATCAGCAGGTTGACTCTGAGCGCTTTTGTATAACCCCAAAGCTAACCCAGCATAAGCCGTCAAAGCCTCCGGTTCTCCAGATATTTGCGGATATTTTGTTTCTTCCAAATTTACACCTTTTCCATTTTGATCCTGCTGGGGTTTTAATGCTAAATTTAGGGATTTGAACCAAGCATCATTAGCATAATTGAGATTATTCTCCGCATAATAGGCAAATCCCAAAGCATTATTATACAAAATAGAGTCCGGCTGATTTTGTACAGCCCTAGCCCAGTAACGGCGTGCATCATCAACACTGTATTTATTATTGCCCGTTTGTACCCATTGCCAAGCTAATCGTCCCCAGACAAAGTTCACCGATGGATTTTGGGTATCCTGAACAGGAATCAAAATTAAAGCCGTTTCCGCAGCCGTGAAAGCACCACGATTTAATAATTCATGAATAGCACTCAAACCATCCTTTAAATTACCTTGACTCAATTGTGCAGTAGCCGTAGCAGTGACAATCCCCGTAGCCGACTTAGCTAAATCAATACTTGGATACTGATTACTGCTAATATTTTCTCCAGGAAGGGGTGGAATATTGAGTAAAAGGTGCTGTTGAGACTGGCGTTGATGCCACCACCAAGCAAGACTAACGATCATAGTAATCGCACCTGCACCGACAAAACCAAAGAGCAATGATGATTTTGATTTGTGATAGCGATTACTTGATGTCACTAAAGGAGACCGTGATAAAGAGGAATTTACCCGTTGCTTTTGAATATTTAAAGGAGTTGGTGTGATTGATGTCGGTACATTTCCCCAGTCTAAATGTTCTTCAACTTCAGAGGTCTGCATTTCTGACAACTCATTAGATCCTGGAATGAGTTCCGCTTTCATGCTTTCTCCCTCCCTTGTAGCTGACCGGTTATCAAGTTGACGAAACAAATCAGCAACTATTGCCGAATCATGATTATAGTTGGGGTCATCATATTCAATTTCATCTACAATATCACCCCAAGTATCTGCCAAGAGCCAATCTGCCTCCGTTGTCTCCTCTCCCAAATCGGGATTTGGGATATCATCAATAGCCATGAAGTTTTCTGGATTATTTGCTACACCAGAATAACAATCATGATTCGGCTCAGTCGGCTGATATTCGTTTAGTAACTCTGACAGCCCGACAGAAGTAGCTATATAGCCTGATAAATTCACCTGTGGTGTCAAACAACCATCAAATTCTCGCTGAAGGTACAAAATCGGTAAAGCCCAGTACATCTGTTGAGAACCATAAGCAGAAATCAAGCCTTGACGCACACGGCTCACACACAAGTCTAAAGCATAGCCCTGACCTAAGTTTCGATAAAATAGTTGTGTTAGCGTCAGCGCCACCTCATCAGGTATGCGTTCTGACATAGCCAGTACACCTCTAATCCCCCGTTTGACTAAGCTTGCCGTTAAATTCCGCTCCCCTGAGTCTTCTCCAGCCTCGACTTTAGCCCGATATACCCCAAAACAGGAATTAAACACTACCATTTGAACATGATTATTAATCAGTAACCCAGCTAAATCATCCCCACTGAGAGTTTCTGTTAAACCAGTTTTTTTACTGACTAGATAAATTTGCCCACCATTCGCGCCCAAGTTGCTATGACCGGAATAGTGGAGAATATCGTAATGTCCCTGTTCTAAAGCTTGGGTGAGTTCTTCTCTACCTGGTTCATCAAGAACGGTCAATTCAATTTTTGGTAGATGATGATTACCATTTGCCAATTTTAATGCTTGGCGATGCAGTTCTGCTTTGAGGTTGATAGCTTCTTGCTTGAGCAAATGCAACTGCGTCAAGTCCGTGGGGGAAGAAATCACCATCAACACTTTCAGCCCCCGTTCTGTCGCCGGTGTGGCGAGATTATGAGTCTGTAAATGGGCGGGCGATCGCCTACAATAGGCATTGACTGAAGCCATAGCACTTTGGTAACGGGCAAAGGTAATATCAGGTCCTGTGGCTAAAGGGCGATCGCCTGCGTGCATCACTTCCCACGGCAACCGTGCTAATCTGGTATCCTTGAGTCCTAATCTTAGCCGCAGTATCTGTTGGTGATTTTGGGCAATACCTTGAGCGGTAATCCAACTATCCCTCAGAGTTCCCTGAAATAGCGCGTTATACAACTCCTGCCCCAATTTCACCAAGTTAACAGTGTTTTTATTCGTCATCTCCCCCCGCAAGACTAACTGCAAAGGGTCATCCATTAAATATCCGGCGGCCACTAACCACTCAGCCACAGGCCAATGTACCAGTTCTTCTGCCAATGGTACCCCAGATGCTACTTGTTCAGTCCGCACCAGATAGTCATTTTGCCCTACTGGTGTTGCGGAAAGGTGAAATTCCTGGGTCACAACTTCTGCTCCATAAAACTTAGACGATCTTGATCACGCAGGGTGGTGTAGATGTATTTTGCCATTCTAATGTTTCAGATGCGCGTTGTTGAGACGTTGATCCTAATCTAGTTTTTAACATGGTTTTCTGTCTATTTTTCATGAAAAGGTTGATCCGGATTGGTTGATTTCGGGCGAGAATTTTTTATTGGTAGATGCACCTTGATCTTCAATGCCCTTAGTTAGCTAAAACTTGCTGGGGGTTTTCTTTTTTTTAATTTTGGCAAATAAAAAACACCCTTGTTAAGGAAGGGCGTTTGTAAGCATTTGTAAATCAGTTATTTAGTAGATGGAAATTCTCATAACTAACTCCCCTACCCAGCCACCCCAGCCCCAGGAATTTTTTCGGTATGGAACTTACGGCAATATTTGGGTAATTTTTTCCGGATCATAAGTTAAAAACAATGAACAGTTAACAGGTAGATGCACCCTGATAACTAACTTCCCCTAGCTGGCTAACACCACTGGGGGTTTTTTCTTGTTTATGATTAGCACCACACAATCATTACCATATAATCATTTTTTCCGGAACATCATACAGTACCCTAGAACATTTAACAAGTAGATGCACCCTGATAACTAACTTCCCCTAGTCGGCTAACACCACTGGGGGTTTTTTGTTTATGATTATTTATGATTAGCACCACACAATCATTACCATATAATCATTTTTTCCGGAATATCATACACCTCCCTAGAACAGTTAACAAGTAGATGCACCCTGATAACTAACTTCCCCTAGTCGGCTAACACCACTGGGGGTTTTTTCTGTTCCTACTTTTTCTTAAAACCGCTATCAACACAAATTTGTTAAAAATCAGCAGAAATAATAAATTTATCCGGAATATCGTTATACACCTGAGAACATTTAATTGGTAGATGCACCCTGATAACTAACTTCCCCTAGTCGGCTAACATCCACTGGGGGTTTTTTCTCAAAAACATCATCCTAACTTACCCTATCATTAAAACTATTCTCTGGCAATATCCCCATTTAACAAGTTTCTGTCATTTTCACCCCAGAACTACTTCCTTTAACTTACACAGTGACGAAATATACTACTAGACTCATGGATATGCCAACCTGAAAATTTCCTAGCCATCACTTTCATTGTATTGTCATCTTTATGAATAACTTCAGAATGATTACCGCGATAGTTAATGGCATTGTTAATTATTTCTTTATAATTTCTTGATAATTTTTTGAATCAACAGTGATTCAGCAATCTGTAATTTCTTGATCACATATTCTAGATTGATATATCAATATCTTTACCTCCTGACAAAATTCAGTTATTTTACTAAGGAAGGAAATAGGTAATAGGTGAGATCTTGATTAGTTACCCATTACCCATTATCACCCTAAATTACCCTGAATTTAGCCCGCTAACAAATTAATTGATTTAGTCAATTGTGATTTGTTGGGGTGTATTCGCTTTATCCTTTTGGGTTTCTGTATTCAGGTGGCTAGAACTTTTTACACAACATTTTTTATCTAGCCAACTTTTGACGGGTTCTTCATTCAAGTTGAGTCGGAGGACACCAGAAACGAACCCACCCATAAATGAAACTGGATTCTGGGCAAATTCTTGAAATAGGGGGGATAATTCACTAATAAACATTACACTCTCCAAGTATTGCTGTAAAAAATTATTAATTCTTCATTAATCTTAACATATCTGTCTCAGAAAACAACTAGTACGGCTGTCAAGTCAAAGCTTTTAATGATTGAGAATGGAACTAGGACGAATTTCGATCTGTATAATCACATAATAACTACGATAATTAATCTTGATTTTTAACCCGTATTCAATTAATATAAGCTATCTAAATTAAAATTAAGAATTCAATTATGGACAGATACTGGCAAAACTTTCTGAAAAATTTAGGTGAATGGCGTGGTTCATTTACTAAAATATCCCCCAATGGTGAAATATTAGATTCTACCCCTAGTATTCTAAATTTAGAAGCGGATGATCATAATCAATCTGTATTGTTTAGATTACGCCGTTTTAATAGTAATTATGATAGTCCTCCTATTCAGGATTATCAACAGGAATATCGTTCCTTAGGAAGACAGAATATCTTTTTTGCCACGGGAGCTTTTTCTAAAGGGACATTGCAATTAGCTCCTTTTTCTGAATTTGGAGCAGAATACGGTTTTGTTGATCATGATCGCCGATTACGTTTAGTACAATTATATGATCAAAAGGGCAACTTTATTAGTTTAACTCTGATTCGGGAATTTCGCAGTTTTACAGATGCTTATGAACGTCCGCAACTGACAGTAGCACAGTTAATTGGTAATTGGCAAGGTAAGGCTCATACAGTTTACGCAGATTTGAGACCATCAGAAACCTATGCTACTGAATTAGAAATTAAAAAAATAGGTGATGGATATTTAGAACAAAAATTATCTTTTCAATCGCAAATTATAACCACAAAAGCCAGAATAGAAGGAAATAAAATTATCTCAGAAACAGCAGGAATTGCTCGACAGATTTTGTTATTGCCTGATGGCAGTTCTAGTAATGTTCCTTTGCAACTACAATCGAGAAAACCCTTTTTTGTAGAGGCAGGTTGGTTAGTTAGAGAAAATGAACGTCAACGGTTAATTCGTAATTATAGTGATAAAGGAGAATGGATTAGTTCAACTCATATTATTGAACATAAATAGGATTTATTTCCAGAATTTTTGTATTACCAAAACAGCGAATTAAAAGATGAGTAAATCCTAAAATCTATGGGTGGACTAAAGCCCATCCCAAAAGACTTAAGGAAGAGTTAAGCAGACTATGGCAGGAATTTTAAGGAGTGGTTAATTGGCTTGGGAACATACATTTATCAGAGTCGCAACCGCTAGGACCCGATTCTAATAACTCACCCAAGTCGTAGTGGCTTAAAGTGCCACAGAAGTCATCTGTTTTGCGTCGAATCTTAACCTCTCTAGATAAACGTTCGTAGGTGTACCTATCTATAGGCTCAAAGGGTAAACGGGGATAAGTTTCTTTATCATCGAACCTTGCTAACAAAGCTGCGGAAATATACCCTTCATCATTCTGAATAGCTTCATATATGCGTGTTCCCAATGCTTCTATTTCTTCAGAACGCAATTCTATAGTAGCTGAAGTGTTATGTGTAACATAATGGTTTTGAACTTCCATGACAAAGTCTAATTGCGCTAATGCGGAAAACTGAGAAATATCAATTTCATCAGCACCAGGTAAATTTGCCCAAGGAACAGCTACCGGAATTTCTACCAACCATTCCGTACACCGGGAATCAAAAGGATCATGAAGTAAGTTGCCGTTTTCATCCTTGTCAGATTGGGAGGGGATAACATTGTAGCCATAATCTAGACAGGCTAGGGCTACGGGGTCATTTTTCCCAAAAGTGATCCGACGTATAAACCTTTGCGCTTTTGGGGGATGCCAACCAGGTGAAGCACCGGTCAAAAGGGATTTAGTGCCTGCGGGTTGAACTGTGGTACAACGGTTAGGTCTTTTTATTTGATGGCGATCGCAATATTCCCATGCTACTTTATGAACTACATCTTTCCAGAAGTTAAGATATTTTTGCTCACCACGTTTAAATATCAATCCTTGGGGAGTTTCTGGCCTGCCTTCCTGCCACCACCGTAACCACTCCACTCCAAAAGCATTAACAAAGAAGTCAAATAATCCTGTAAAGGATACACCAACAATAGGATCAAGTTCTCGGCTTTTTTGATAACGTGGTACGGTAAATTGGTGGTTTAGCAATGCAACAACAGATAGCGCAGCAGCGGTAAATGCTTCTTCTTGTTCTTTGTAGTTGTCGGGATCGAGTTGGTTTAAGTGTACCTCAGCTAAGTTGCAAAAAAAGTTATTGCCAATTATCTCAGCGCAGGGGTTAAGCCCATACCTGCTCAATCGGTGTTCTAATTCATCAGAGCTAATTTGAGGGTAATTCTCTTGCATCCACTCCTTAGAGCTTCCTTGATTATAAGCGCGTAGAAAATCTTTTTTATTTTTTAATGTAGTTAATAAATCTACATTCGCTCTAGCAACTGCTTCACCAGCCCACTGAATTGCACCTTCGCCACTGTAATATTGCTTTTGTACAGAGTCAATACATTCTTGTAACGTAGGTTTATGGTGAAATACTCTAGTGTGATTTGCCATTCTTAAAGCATCACGCTCTGGATCAATTTTCCAATTACCGCTATTGTCTTGTTGCCATAAATTATCTTTCACCTGAGCTGCGTTAGTATCTTCAGAAACAAATTGACGTATACCTGCACTACGACGCACATTGCCGGCAACTACAGTAACAGCCGCTTCATCAATAAGTAGGCAGCATTCTACAGAAGTTAATTTTCTACCAACTGCTTTATTTAGGATAGAAGCGCAACGGATGTATAAATCAGGTAACTTAATGGGGTTAGCCACACCACCAAATCCCCTAAGAGGTTCACCTGATTTGCGGACATCGGAAATATCCACAGTTAGCTGTATATTGCCATTAAAGGACTCATCCGCAGATAGTTCTACAATACTTTGGTAGGATTTTACCCAGCCTTCTCGACTATCCCCAACGTAAATAATAACACTGTCATCATCTACAAGGACTTGTGTAAGTTCACGACGCTGTTCCTTGGGTGTACTACCAACTTCACCACGAATACTGACATAAAGATGATTACGAATAACCGGAAGTTGATTAATATACTGTGGTTCAATTACAGCACCCGTGCCACATCCCATCATAGCTAAATCCATCATTAGCCCAAAAGATTCCCAATCCACAAGGTCAGTAGAGGTACAATTATAAGCGCCAGAATAGTTTTTCGCCTTAGACAACCAATTCGTGCCACCAACCCACAACCAACGACCACTAGGAAGACATTTCATGCTCCTTTGCATTTTATCTAGGATATTTATTTCCTTTTGAGTAAAATTTCCTAATTCCATTAAACCTTGTAAAGTGCGATCGCACACCTGACCCCAGGTTTCTCTCAAACCCGCATCTGTGCGTCTACTGTAGGTTCTAAAAAACACTGGATTAGCTGCTGGGGCGGATTCTGAAAAAGCTACACCCTGATGTTGACGTTCAAGTTCTCTAACCATAATAAGATTTTGTTATTGACTTACAAATTAAGACTATAACGCCAAGTAGTTATATGAGCAAAGATTGCTAAAATTGCCACTTTGTGATCTATCTATTTTTGTATTAATTATAACTATATTCTCCTCTCAGTAGAAAAACCTGAGTCTAGTTGAGAGTCCTCAATTTTCAACCTTACACCTGCCATTTTTCTCAAAATAGGTTATGTATGTAATTTAGTAATTTTCATATTCTATTTGAATCAGGTTATATTTTTCATGATTGACATCTTTTAGTTCATGATTTTAATCTTTTATCTTTTGAATAAGTTTATATTTTTCATGATTGTAATCTTTTAGTTCATGATTGCAATCTTTTAGTTATTTTCTATAAAAAATCAGATCTGATTTAATATAGAAACTTCTTGATAGATAAACTTTCCTATTTTTTTTAAACTTATAAGATGTGATTAAATACTTAATTATAATTGTTTAAAACAATTATTTAAAATAATATTTATTTAATAAATATATTTTAACGTTTATTTTCTTATTTTATTTATTCTTTAATTTTAAATATATTGATTTTAAAAGTATAATTAAATAGCAATTTACATTAAAAATTTTATTTACTAAAAATTTGCCGTAAAATCAAAAATTTAAATATTTACAACTTTATAATATGTATATAATAATTTTAATTAACGTATAGATTAAAAAATAAATTACAAAATGTCACTAGCACCCTGGAGAAGTCTAATTACCCGTGCTTTACATCATAACCGCAGCCTTGCTTATTCTCGTTATGTACAACTAGCAACAATAAGAGAAAATGGCTTTCCTGCAAATCGTACTGTCGTTTTTCGTGGTTTTTTAGAAGATACTAATGAGTTAAAATTCATTACTGATATTCGTAGTGCAAAAGCCGAACAAATATCAAAGCAACCTATAGCGGAAGTTTGCTGGTATTTTCCTAAAACTAGAGAACAATTTCGTATTACTGGGGAATTATTATTAATAAGTAATGATTCTCACACCAATTTACAACCAGGGAGAATCAAAATGTGGCAAGAATTAAGTGATGCAGCAAGACTGCAATTTTGTTGGCCGCATCCTGGTAAAATGAGAACAACAACAGCGACAGCCTTTACACCACCAGCGCCAAACCCTATAGAACCAGTAGAAAATTTTTGTTTATTATTACTTGCGCCAATACAGGTAGATCATTTAGAATTGAGAGGTGAACCGCAAAATAGATGGGTTTACCACCGCAACGAAAACCAGGAATGGTTAACTCAAGCAATAAACCCGTAATTTTACTTATAATTTAATATTCTGGTTTCAGTATTTTTAGATTCCTGCACCGTCGAAAAATTCCTGAATCTGTTTGTCTCGAAGATTACAGAAACTATGTTCATTTGGTAACTCATCTTCCTGGGGGAATTTACCAATTAAAATGGGGGTTTTTACAGGATTTTGGAGAGATTTAATTTGTGCTTCTAGTGCTTCAATGCGGTCTACTAAAGTGCGAATTACCTGGGCTTCTGAGTCAGGTAAGTTACTATGTTCTAGAGGTGCAACCCGCACTCCAGAACGGTAAATAATGCGTCCAGGGACACCAACAACTGTGCAACTAGATGGTACATTTCTTAACACAACTGAACCAGCACCAATACGGACATGATCACCAATTTCAATGTTTCCTAAAACTTTTGCTCCAGCACCAACGACGACATTTTCACCTAATGTGGGGTGACGTTTACCGCTTTGTTTACCTGTTCCTCCCAGGGTAACACCTTGGTAAATAAGTGCGTAATTACCGATAATAGCTGTTTCTCCAATCACTACACCCATTCCGTGGTCAATAAATACACCTTGACCAATGACAGCCCCTGGGTGAATTTCAATACCAGTTAAAAACCGAGCAATATGAGAAATTAAGCGCGGTAAAAAAGGAATACCAATACCACGTAACCCGTGTGCAAAGCGGTGGAAAATTAAGGCTTGCAAACCAGGATAACAGAATAGAACCTCCAACCAATTTCGGGCTGCGGGGTCACGTTCAAAGATAATACGAAAATCAGCGCGAAGTCTAGAGAACATGAAAATAGTACCCTTAGATAGCACAACAAGCTACTCTTCCATAATATCGTGATTTGGTAATGGAAAATGGGGCGGTTATTTCAGAATAACTGAGATCATCAATCATTAAACGCAGATAAACGCAGATAAACGCAGATGAGGATGGATGAGTTTATCAATTTTATGATTCTGTGCAGCCTCTCATATTAATGTAGGTTATTTAGGATTTGATTCTCTAATGCATTTTAAGTAGTACCCCGCCTGTGAATGTTCCTGGTTGAGTATGATAACTACTGAATGTTAGCGTTTGCAAATTATCAAATAGTGGTTTATCTAATAATTCTACAAAGTTAAGCACAGGTAGTTGACGTTTAAGAAAATTTTGACTTTTTTCCCAGTCTACATAAATATACCCTTGATTGGGCTGGGGAATTACAGCAAGACTATTTTTAAATTGGGGGTTTTCCAATAAAGATCTTTGCTTTCGACTCAAAATTTCTTTTAGTATATTTAAGTCGGAAGTGAAAATCTCGTAATTATTTAAAGTTGTATGTACTCCTTTTATTTTTGTGTCAATATTAATAGGTTTATTATCCTCATTTGTGGTGATAATTTGTGTCCAAGCTGATACTTTCTGTCCATTGAAAATCAGGGAAATAACATTAAAACCATTAGTAATAGCAATATGATCTAAATTTGCTATACCTGCTGCTAATTGTGGCGTTTTTTCGACTACAAATACCCAATTAGGAGTCGTGTTTTCTGAATTGGGTAATAAAGCTAAAGCGTATTCTCTTGTTACCCAACTGAAAATATCTTGACTAAAGTTTAAATTCAAGTTTTGCTGGATTTTTCTCAAAGGTTGTATCAGTCGAGAAATACCATCTTCACTAGAACCGTAAATAGTTGCTGTTCCTTGTTTCCACAGTTTTGCTAAATCACTATTACCTAAATTACTCAAATTCGCTCCAGAAATTGCCAAAGTTGTTGATTCTGGAATATACTGTAATGCTGCAACAGGTTGAGATAATGGCAAAGATGGGGGTACAATTTGGGAGTTTGTTAAAAAGGTGCTTTCTGCTAACAATCCTTGAGAATTTAACGCTAAAGATAGAATTTGGCTATGATAGGTTGATTCTGCTAATTCTAATTTCTGCCATTTGCTAATTTGGGGTAAATTAAAGAAGGTGACAGCTAGAGAATTTTTGGGTATTTGTTGACTAGCTTTTTGATATTCAAGAGAACTAACTAGGTTTAAATCAGGTGCTTGTAAATTATTAATTGCTGTTTTGATGACTTGGGGATAATTTGCAAATAAAACGAAATTATTAACAATTGCACCAGCTAAACTATTTGATATTTGGGATGGTGAATATTCTTGATGATCATTAAGATGATCATAAATAACTTTGACACCTTTATATCTTTCCGTCTCTAAATTATTTCCCGCAAAAGCTCGTTTAGAAAATAATAATTCTAAAAATTCGCGGCTTTTTACTGGGTTTTTGGTTGCAAGTGCCATTAAATACCCTGTTTGTAGTCCGTTGTCTGGGTCGCGGTCTATATCTAGGGTTGTGACAGCTAGGGTAATTTCATTATTCAGCCAGGGTTTCAAATCATCTTGGTAATTTATATTACTTTTGGCTAATAGACTATTTTTGATTTGAGACAATTCTCTTTTTTGTGCTATTTTCTCTAAAGCGTCGGGATTTACCAATAATGAAACCATTGCTGGTGAGAATTTTGGGACGAATATAGCAGCTTTGGGTTGGGAGTTGGAGACTACAAAGCTGGGGGAATTTTTGCCAAAAATCCAGTAAAATACCGCAAGACTAACTATTAATAGGGTTACGAAAGCAACTACAAGGAAATTTAAAGGTGAGGGTTTATTATTCAGATTATTATTCACACTAGTTATATTTTCCAGTTTTTTCTGTCAACATAAATAGTATAGGATTTTTTAGAAAAATTGCATGACAAATAAATCATCTGGTCAACCCTTTACTCAAATTAGTGTTGAATACGTTGCACAATGTCTTACTGCGGATGAAGGCACGATTCAGTTAATAGATGTGCGTGAACCACAAGAACTGGCCATATCACGAATAGAGGGATTTGTCAATCTTCCTTTGAGTGAATATGAGCAATGGAGTCAACAAATCTCTACTCGCTTTGATCCTTCTATTGAAACTCTAGTTCTTTGCCATCATGGTATTCGCTCCGCTCAGATGTGTCAATGGTTGGTTGATCAAGGATTTACAAATGTTAAAAACATTATGGGTGGTATTGATGCTTACTCGATTTTAGTTGATCCTTCAGTTCCGCAATATTAGCGGAGAGGGAAGAGGGAAGAGGGAAACATTCTCTCCTTCTACTCTTCTAGTTTATAAGTTTGTATATTCACAAAGAAATATTAATATTTTGTAACTAAAACCACAGCTTGTGTTAAGCTAGTATGAGATACTACTGAAAAAGTTGGGAATTTACCTGATGTTCTGTTTTCAGCTACATGTTGATAACAAATACAGCAAATAAATGCGGAAGGTAAATTTTGTGTTTAATGAGCACAATATGTGTATATAATTTGCTATCTTATATTAATTAATAATTAATTCTTTTTTGGGGTTTTGGTGGTTTACACCACACATTTTTGCAACTTTTGATTAAAATTTGCCTACAGTAAAAATATCAGCTATGCAAGTCCATTTGACTAATCGCCAACAAAATATACTTTCGGCCACTGTACGCCATTATATTGCTACAGCAGAGCCGGTAGGATCTAAAGCCCTAATTGATGGGTTTGACTTAGGTGTTAGCTCGGCTACTATTCGCAATGTCATGGGGGGCTTAGAAAAATCAGGGTTACTTTACCAACCACATACCTCTGCGGGGAGAATTCCTTCTGATTCCGGTTATCGGATTTATGTGGACCAATTAATTGTACCGTCAGAGACCTTAGTAAAAGAAGTAGAAGCGGTATTACAAAAACGTCTACACTGGGAAGATTGGAGTTTAGAAGCTTTGTTACAAGGTGCGGGACAAATTTTAGCAACATTAAGCGGCTGTATTAGCTTGATCACAATGCCGCAAACTACAATAGCAAAGTTACGCCATTTACAATTGGTACAAATTGAAGCTAATAGGATTATGTTGATTGTGGTTACTGATAGTTATGAAACCCATTCTAAGGTAATGGATTTATTTTCAGAATCATCAGTAATGAAACCAAATGAGGAAGTAATTGACCATCAATTGCAGATTGTTTCTAATTTTTTAAATAGTCACTTACGAGGACAAAGTTTATTAGAAATAGGCTATCTTGATTGGAATGAATTAGATCAAGAATTTCAAGTTTATGGCGAATTATTGAAAAGTTCTCTGGTAGAATTAACTAACCGCGCTCTTGCACCCACAGCTACACAAATTATGGTAAAGGGTATCGGAGAGGTTTTACGACAACCAGAATTTTCTCAAGTACAACAGGTGCAAACAATTATGCAATTATTGGAAGAGGAACAAGACCAACTTTGGCGTTTAATTTGTGAAGAGCCGGAAATAGATGATACTAGTAAATCGAAGGTAACGGTAAGAATTGGTGCAGAAAATCCTCTCAAACCTATTCGTACTTGTACTTTGATTTCTGCTATTTATCGTCGGGGTTCTGTGCCGGTGGGAAGTGTGGGGGTTTTGGGTCCAACTAGGTTAGACTATGAAAGTGCGATCGCTGTGGTCGCAGCAGCAGCAGATTATCTCTCAGAAGCTTTTAGTTAGTTAATTTCCAGGAAATCGGCCTGAAAAATTGCCATGACCACAAGGAAATAGGAAACTGGTTTTTGGGTAACTTTGGCTATTTTTAAATGCTTTTGTTTTTGCAACTTTTTATATTTCAATCATGACGAGAAAAATCACTTTTGGTCTATTATGGCTAGGATTTATTTCCTATGCCTTTTTCTTTGCTCCTCCCGAACAACCTGATACTTTTGAGTTAATAAAAAATCTCTCTACAGGAAATTGGCAAGGAATTAATCCCCTGATTATATGTTTATTTAATATTATGGGGATTTGGCCTTTTATATATAGTGCAGTGGTCTTTTTTGATGGTAGAGGTCAAAAAATACCCGCTTGGCCTTTTACTATTGGTACTTTTGCTTTAGGTGCATTTGCACTTTTACCGTACTTGGCTTTGAGAGAACCCAATCAAAAGTTCATAGGCGAAAAAAATTCATTTTTGAAAATACTAGATTCCCGGATCTTGGGAATTTTATTAACGTTGGTTGCAACGGTTTTATTTACCTTTAGTTTGCAAGGAAATTGGAGTGATTTTGTCGAACAGTGGCAAAATAACAGGTTTATTCATGTCATGAGTTTAGACTTTATCATGTTGAGTTTATTATTTCCAACGTTATTAGGAGATGATATGATGCGACGGGGGTGGGAAAATAATCAGTTATTTTGGTTATTTGCAATGCCTTTATTTGGAGCTTTAATATATTTGTGTGTCCGACCACCTATAGAAATAGAAAATAAGAAAGGAGTTGAAAATACAATATTTAACTAATTCCTAATTGTTCAATTTTTGCTTGATCAAGATGTGGTAATTAAAAAGGTAAATATCCGGTTGTGAACATTTTACAGCGGATTACCAATGGGGTGTTGTATAAGTTGTAAATTTAACCAAATAATTGTAATAATTGTCCTGATGTGACACATTTGAGATTGAAATAGGAAATAACTATAGCATTTTTCATTTACAGGAGTCGGCTCTGACTTCCTTTTCGCTGCTATAGCAATTACTAGGCTAGAAACTGATGAAAAAATTTAATATTTACCGCTTTTGCAATTATACTTTAATAGGTTTAATATCCTGCTGTTTGGTGTTAAATAGGGTTTCCCCGGCCTTGACTCAGACAGTTTCTCTAATGAACTCCGCACCTGTACCTGATACTAGCTTAATTTGGCCGACCCAAGGAATTATTTCTCAAGGTTTTCGTAAATATGAACACGAAGGAATTGATATTGCGGGAGCAAAAGGTACGCCGATTTTGGCGGCGGCTGCTGGTACAGTGGTAAAAGCTAGTTGGGATAATTGGGGATTAGGCAATTTTATCGAAATTAAACATCTTGATGGTAGTGTGACCGTTTATGGACACAATAGCCGTCTACTGGTGAATAAAGGTCAACAGGTCAAACAAGGTCAAATTATTGCTGAAATGGGTTCAACAGGCAATAGTACTGCCCCTCATCTGCATTTTGAATTTTACCCTGATGGTCGTTTAGCTAGTAATCCTATTAGTCTATTACCGTCAACCACTATGGTAAAAAAACTGATAAATGAACCGATTTCCCTGACCTCAAAGCCCGTTTTGCTTATTAGTAATAATACTGAATGTAATGGGACTCCAGTTATAACTGGAGAGACAGCAACAGCGAGTATTAAAGTTTGTGAGGAAAATAATCAGTTATTTTATTTGGGGAAATTAAAACAAGCACCAAATCAAATTTTAAAAATTCGGGCTTGGAAAGTTAATAATAACAGATATAGAGCAGATAATGGCACTTTTTCTTACTTAATTAGTCCAGAAAAATTAGAGATTTGGCGTAATGGTAGTCCCATTCGTGCTGATAATTTTATCACTGTTAATGGTGTGGAAAAATAAAACTAATAATGACTTTATGTAATTGATGATTTCATTACAAATACCTGATGTGACAGTTCAAATGGCGGAATATAGCAGCCAATGTATTTTAGCAAAGAATTATAAAATCAATGAAGATTAAATCTAAACAAAAGTATCGTAAAAGTTCAAATAAAGGAGCAGATGATCATGGAATACTTGGCTTATTCCTATATGTATGAAGATGAAGAAACAAATGGAAATTTGGCATTAAATTTACCTAAATTGGCGCAAGTATTGAATTGGCGACAATTTTTTAGATCTTCTGCATGGTTAACCTTTGCTGGTGTGAGTATATTACTAGCTACAGTTGCTCAAATGCAGTTTGCTTCCGCAGAATATGTCAGGACTAATGGTAGTTGTCTGAATATTCGTACAGGACCTAGTACGGATAATTCATCTATAGCTTGTGTCCAAAATGGTTCATACATTGGTGATACTGGAAATGTCAGAAATGGATTTGCGAGAATTTCATCGGGACGTTACCGGGGATACTATGCTGCTGAAAGATGGATTGGTAACACTCCTGGCTATTCTTCCCGTAGACATCGTTCTGGATACGGTGTTGGCGGTAGGGTAACTGTAGAATATGGTACAAGGGGTGAACGAGTCCGAGAAATTCAAAGGGCTTTAGGGATTCGAGTTGATGGTGTTTACGGTTCACGAACCATTAATGCAGTGCGTCACTTTCAAAGACGTAACGGACTGCGTGTAGATGGTGTTGTTGGTTATCAAACTCAGCGGGCTTTAGGTATTTAGCTGTGGTGATAAGTAATTTTTGACAAGTTGTAAAATGCGTTCTGCTGCATGGCCATCGCCAAAGGGATTAATGGCGGTGGCCATTTTGGTATAAGCGGCTGGATTACTGAGTAGTTGACTAGCGGCTGCGACAATATTTTTCTTTTGTGTACCTACGAGTTTGGCTGTACCTGCGGTGACAGCTTCTGGTCTCTCTGTGGTATCTCTGAGAACCAACACTGGTTTACCTAAACTGGGGGCTTCTTCTTGTAAACCACCAGAATCTGTTAAGATTAAATGCGATCGCTCAATAGCCCCCACTAATTCTGCATAATCTAAAGGTTCTGTCAAGAAAATCCGGGGATGATTCCCCAACAATTTTTGTAATGGTTCTCTAACTATGGGATTTTTATGTAATGGTAATAATAAAGCTGTATCAGGAAATTCCTCTAAAATCTGTAAAAAACTTTCAGCGATATCTTGCAGTGGTTCTCCCCAATTTTCCCGTCTATGAACCGTTGCTAAAATTGTCCGATATTGATGCCATTCCAAACCCGGTATATGACAAACTGGTTTAGTTGCAGCCACATTTAACAAAGCGTCAATTACTGTATTTCCTGTGAGGTGAATTTCCCCCAACACTCCAGAACTTTGTAAATTTTCCACCGCTAAAGTTGTCGGGGCAAAATGCAATTGTGTCAGCTGAGAAATTAATCTTCTATTAGCTTCTTCTGGAAAAGGATTAAATAAATCATCAGTTCTTAAACCAGCTTCTACATGACCAACAGGAATTTTTTGATAAAAAGCGGCCAAAGTTGCAGCAAAAGCAGTTGTCGTATCTCCTTGAACAATCACAAAATCTAAAGTTTGTTCCTGAAATAATGCTTCTAAACCTTGTAAACTTCGACAGGTAATCTCACTAAGAGATTGCTGACGCTGCATAATTTCCAAATTCCAATCAGCTTTGAGTTTGAACAACTTCATCACCTGTTCAACCATTTCTCGATGTTGTCCTGTCAAAATTACCTGCAATTCAAAATCTGGAGAACGTCTAAAAACCTGAATTACTGGTGCTAGTTTAATAGCTTCGGGACGAGTCCCTAAAATAATACCAATGCGGTGTTGATTAGTCATTAGTGAAATAATTACAATTTACTTTTAATATTCAAATTCCTAAAAAGGTAATTAGGTTTTTCTACCATTATACCGAACGAGAGAATTTTTGTTTAGAGAACACCAAAAAATAAATTATCAAATTTTGTGGGATAGACATCCTGCCCGTCCTTCATGATCAGGGTAGGGGCTAGATATACCGCATAATAACAAATTTTCGGGTATTTTTTTAATTGTAATGTTTTACCGTACCAATTCTATGGCTGGCTTCGCCATATTAATTACCCCTACTTTCCTTAGAGGTTGTTTGAAAAGTCTACAATTATAAATAAGTACCCAGGCAAAATTAATTGCACATAGTTATTGAAAACAAAAATCTCTCTACTCCTTACCTGTTAAGAGTTAAGAGTTCCCTCTCCTAAATATGAAATTTACAGCATTTTTCGTTGTAATAAAGTACAGTTTGGGCGGGCAAGATGCCCACCCCACAAGAGTTTCATGATTATGATTTGTACCTCATAAAAACGAAATTTGCTGTATTTTGCACGACTAGTTATTAACATTATGTCTCCTGAGAGTCTGAGAATATCTTGAGTAAGACTTACGTAGAAAAGCTTTTAAACTCTCATTCCCTCCTAACCTCTGTGTCCTCTGTGGTTCCTTATGTAATTTTCATCATCAAAACAGACAACCTTGAGATTAAATATTATTAAAAATAATAAACTACAACCATTTGGAGGTTTACAAGACCAAGAAGTTAGTTATAATGCCCTTGCTTGCAGTAAAGCAATAACAAACTACTACTGATTTTTAACTACAAATGATGAACGGTGATCACTTTTTTATCAATACAGCTAAAACTACTTTACTTAATAGTGTGATTCAATGTTTACAGTCGCATATCTAAGATATTTTTGTCCAAAAAAATAGTGAAAATTTATATATTTATCTTTGAGATTCCAAATTTAGAGTTATTATCTAAATAGTACGGTAATTACGATAAAAATATCTACAAAACCGAACTGTAATCAATTTATTTTCCAGTGTTACTATTTAGTTGGGAGGCTAAAGCTTAGGCTTTTTGGAAGTTAAAAGTTAGAAGTTTTGCCAGTAATATTATTGTTTACCAAATCAAAAGCTTAAAATTCAGTCTCGCCAAGTCAAGAAGTCAAATAGTGAGTTTTAAGGAGATAGCTATGACACTTGTACGTTGGGATCCGTTACGGGAAATAGAACGCTGGGACCCATTCCCTGAAATGGGCGCTCTCCAGCGGCAAATGAATCGCTTGTTTGAACAATTATTGCCAACGGACGGCGGTGAAAGGGTAGGATTCACTTTCATTCCTGCGGCTGAGATTGCCGAAACTGATGGCGATTTGAGGTTGAAAATAGAAATACCAGGTGTCGACCCCAAGGATCTTAATGTTGAGGTCGCTCCTGAGTCGGTTTCTATTAGCGGTGAGCGTAAATCAGAATCTACAACGGAAGAGGGCGGTATGACTCGCTCAGAATTTCGTTATGGCAAGTTTAAACGGGTAATAGCTTTGCCCGCTGTCGTAGACAATGAAAGAGTGGGAGCGGAATACAAGGATGGTATTCTCCGTCTTACCATTCCTAAAGCTGAATCAGAACGACAAAAGGCTGTGAAAGTTCGTCTTGGTTAATTGCTTTAAGTTAAGCTAAATTAGAAAGTAGGAAGGGTGGAAGGGTTTTATGATCCTTTCATCCTTCAATTTTTTTGTAGGGATGATCGGAGATATTTTTTTAAAGTATGTCTGAAAGTCTAAAGGCGATTAGAAATCACATCTACACAGACAAAACCTGCCTACGCAGGTTTCAAATCCTTAATTTTTCGTTAGTCAACGCAGGTGGACTTTGCTTGTGTAGTAGCGATTTATAATCGCCATAAACTTTTAAGACAACCTCTTAGGATAGATGCTACAAAGCACTCTTGAATCTACTAGTTATGAATGCAACCAGTTGGTACTAGATTATTTTTTGATTGTTTTTTATATTGTTTTTTATATTGTCAGCTGAAATATGAGTCAATATATCTCACTCACTGTTAATATATCAGAAATTGTAGTTTGTGTTCCTAGTTTGGATAGGATTTACTGATTTTTTGGCAAACTTCTATAAAAACACACACTGATACAGTTTTATTTGCTTGAATAGCTTTATAAAGAGGATTTGCATTGGTAATTACTAATTATGGCAACAAAAGTAGTTGATGTTAGAGAGTATACGGTTAGAGCGCATAAAAGGGTGATTCATACACGAGTTTTTAACTTTGTTTGTAAAGAATGTAATCAGGCTACAAAGAGGGAAACTTTCGGAACACGCCCGTTATATTGTGAAAGTTGTCGTCCTCCCCAACCTCCGAAAAAATCAGTCCAGGTATCTGAACCGAGTAAACCGCGTCCCATGACTTACAGCAGCGATACAAATTTAGATTGAGTGAATTGCTATGAATTCTCCAGGACAATTACAACCACCTGATGTATTTATTACGCCATTGTTGGAATTACGAGATTACTATCAGAATCTTGTACAAAAGTACCAACGTCTGTTTATAGAGGCGCGATCGCAATTAGATCATGTAGAATCTTTATTATCTACTTGGTCTTATAGTAATGGCAATCAACCAATTGAGGCTATTAAGGATGATTCACTGTTACTGCTTTCTTCGGATCGCACTTCTGATGTCAAATGCTTAGAGCAAAGAGAGTCGGAAATTTCTCAATTGGACTCTTTACAAACAGATCATTCCCTTGGACAAATGAGGAACTCGGATAATTTTTCCTTTGAGCGTCGTCACTATGTCGGAAAAGGGGAAGAAGTTCCCATGCTTCCTCACTATGGAAATATGACTCGCATGGAAGCATTGAAAAAACTGATGGGAGAATATGTTGGCACTGTATGTCATATAGATTTTATTGTGCGATCGCTTTATGGTGATTTAGAGCCTACGATTTTCAAAGTGGTTAAAGGTAGAGTTCAATCATCTCTAACTCAAGGAAGGGAAAGTGGTTATTGGTCAGGTATTCCTAATGAACCTGGTTGTTATACCCTAGATTTAAATTCACTAGGTCCGATTCATGCTAAGGGGATATCTAAGAGCATTAAATCTACGAGAACCAACAAAAACCTTGTCAAACCCCAGACGAAAGTAGTACCGATGTTGGCTCAATTTGATGGTCAATTTTTAATTGATGCTCTTACCCTATTTCTAGAAAAAAATGCGGGGCGAATTTTCAATGTCAATGAAATACTCAATGGTATTTATGGAAATCTGGATGCAGAGGAAGTCAGAGAGGTAAAAAATAAGGTTCTCAATGAACTATCTAGGGGACATCGTACAGGCCGATTTGTGAGAGTTCCCAACCAAATTGGTTTATATACTTGGGATATGAATGCAATTAGCCGATAATTAGTGAGGATTCAGCATACCATGGTAGCACTCTGATGCCCGAATTCTGACAATAAATCATAAATCATAATTTATTCACAGAATTAAACAAAGAATTCGGGCATCTTGCTCACAATTTATGCAACTAGCTGAACCCCAGATAACTAAGCGGATTCTCCTCAATCTAAAATTAGAGTAAGTTGTCATCCATCTTACCATAAATGATTTTTGTCTCACATCTGCTATAAAACAGGTGTAAGTTAAATCATCTACCAATACTAATGGTACGTTTCGATTGAACGGGACTGACGGGGCTCGAACCCGCAACTTCCGCCGTGACAGGGCGGTGCTCTAACCAATTGAACTACAGTCCCTTGACCTGCACTTCAACTATTATGCCTGTTCTTTTTCTAATTGTCAAGTGGTTTGAGAAAATTTTTTTTGAATCAGTTTTTCAGCAAGTCGGGTATATAAATAGGTGATATTTGCTACTATAATATCAGTGTATTTGATAAAACAAAGAATAGGCATCTGCCAAGAAGAATAACCTTGTAGGTAAGCCAAAAGCCTGAAACACTGATATTTTCTTTTGATTTTTTTTCTCCACAGTTTTTGAGAGTCTCGCTATATTAGCAAGTAATAGGAACAGTTGAAAAGGAGTTGACAAAAGATGGAAACCAAGCCCATGAACCCATCTCTAGGACTCGCGGATATTCCCCCCGGCTATCTTAATATTATGGGTTATGTTGACCAATCGGAAGTTAATGGACCAGGTTGTCGGGCTGTTGTCTGGGTACAAGGCTGTAACCGTGAGTGTTATGGTTGTTTTAATCCTGACTCCTGGGCATTTGAGATTAATGATTTAGTGGCTATTGATACCTTAGCTGCAAGTATTCTCAAAAATCCTCAGAATACGGGTGTAACTTTTTCTGGTGGTGAACCATTTTGGCAAGCACCGGCATTAACGGTTTTAGCCAAAAAGTTAAAAGCAGCAGGTTTAAATATTATGTCTTTTACTGGTTTCACACTCCAGCAATTACAATCTAATTCTGCCCCTCCAGGTGCAAAAGAATTATTAGCAGAATTAGATATTTTGATTGATGGACCTTTTGTCAAATCTCTAGCAATTAATTCTCCAAATTCTCCAGTTTCTTCTAGTAATCAAAATGTGAATATCTTTAACCCAGAATTTGCAGATAAAATCACTTGGGCTAGTGATCAAATTGAGGTTCACATTCTCAAAGATGGTAATCGTATTGTTACAGGTTATCAAGGTTTATTGGAATTAAGTTAAGCTGCACTGCATTTAATTTGTATAAATCTAGCGGGTAAGATGCCCGCACCACAAAATCTGGTGACTTCCAATCTTTACCGGAGATGTCCAATTATTTTAATTACTCCATTAACAGTAACCGAGAAGGTTCTAACTGCACATACCAAGGAAAAGGTTGATCTTGAATATTTACCCATTTTTCTTTATAAATTTCCCCTTGTAAATGATAATCATGGGCATGATTACCAACAGAATGTAATTTGAGAAATACCGTCATTCTGTGAGGTGTTTCACTGGTACGAACTAAATAACAAGGAAAAGTATTTACTTGTTGAGGATCTTTTGTAAAAATCAAATGATGAGCGCGAATACCAACATGAGATAATTTTACAGGAATATTTTCTCTAACTTCAAGAATACAATCCCAATCAATTGCTTTTATTTCTTGGCATTTTTGGTCTGCTAAAATATTAGCACGGGAAAAGTTTTTACAACCTGTAATTTGGGCAACATTCACACTAGCCGGATGTTGAAAAATCTCATTTTTAGAACCATAATGGGCTGTTTTTCCCCGTTCTAATACTAATAAATTGGGACATAAACGATAAGCCTCTTCCATATTATGAGTAACAAACAAAGTCACACCAGAATAATCAGCCAGGATTTCTGTAACTTGTTGTTCTAATTGACTGCGTAAATGAGTATCAAGGGCAGAAAATGGTTCATCTAAAAGTAATGCTTCTGGTTTGCTTGCTAAAGCCCTAGCTAATGCTACTCGTTGTTGTTGTCCCCCAGAAAGTTGGTGGGGATAGCGATTTCCAAATCCTTGTAATTTCATGGCTATTAATTGTTTTTCTACCTCGGTTTTAGCGTCTATATATTTTGGTATACCAAAGGCGATATTTTGGGCTACAGTAAGATGTGGGAATAAGGCATAATTTTGAAATAAAAACCCAATTCGTCGTTCATAAATGGGAATATCAATTTTATTTTCTGAGTCAAATAATACTTTATTATTTAAAATAATTTTTCCTTGTGCGGGTGTTTCTATGCCTGCTAGACAACGCAAAATCATACTTTTTCCTGCTCCAGAACCTCCTAATAATCCCAATGGTTGATCATCAGTATTAAGGGCAACTTGCAAATGAAAATTAGGAAGTCTTTTTTCAATATTTAAAAATAAGCCCTTTGCGGCAGAATCTTCTAATAATAAAGAAGATTTATTTACTAATTCTCTTGAATTTTTTGATATTTTTGGAGATTTTGATTTAGATGAAATTTCTTGCCAAAAATTAGCTACAATAATCCCTGAAAGGGAAATGATCATTATGGCAATTGACCAAAACCAAGCTTCATTTATTGCCCCAGATTCTACTGCGAAATATATGGCCATGGGCATTGTTTGTGTTTGTCCAGGGATATTTCCTGCTAACATTAAAGTCGCCCCAAATTCACCTAAAGCCCGCGCAAATGCTAAGGTAGTGGCAGCAATAATCCCAGGAAATGCTAAGGGTAAACTAATTCGCCAAAAAATTGTCAATTCCTTAGCGCCCAAAGTTCTTGCTACTCGCAGCAGATTAGCATCAATTTGGCTAAAAGCTGCCAATGCAGTTTTATACATTAAGGGGAATGAGACTACGGTAGCGGCGATCGCAGCACCATACCAAGTAAAAACAATTGTGGTATCGTAGGGTTCTAAAAGTTTACCAACTGGACCATTTTTACCAAAAAATATCAGCAGTAAAAACCCAACTACTGTAGGTGGTAAAATCAACGGTGCTACAAATATCCCCTCAATTAAAGATTTGCCTTTACCGCGATATCCTAACATCCAATAAGCAGCAGATATGCCCAAAAAGAAGGTGATAAACGTTGCGAGTAAAGCCGTTTTTAATGATATCCAAAGCGGTGATAAGTCCTGTGGCATAGTTTTTCAGAAGTTGGGGATCTAAAATTTCATCTATGAGAGGATGTTTTAAAAGTTTCCGGCGATTAGAAATCGCTACTACAGAAACAGGCGTTGGTGAATGAAGGTATGATTTTTTCTCACGCAGAGGCGCTCCAGGCGCAGAGGGTAAGAGTTTCATTTTTTTTTGATTTTTCAATTTCATACCCCAATTCAGCAACGCCCAGAAACAAAGTCCACCTGCGTGGACTAGCAGAAAATTAAGGTTTTCAAACCCACGCAGGTGGGTTTCGCTTGTGTAGACGCGGTTTCTAACCGCCAATATATTGATAATTTTAGACTTTTCAAACAACCTCTGATCAAGGTAGAATAAACCCATATTTTTTAAATACAGCCTGAGATTGATCACTAGATAAAAATTGGGAAAATTCTTTAGCAGCATCAACATTTTTACTGCTTTTAATAACTACTAATGGGTAAATAATAGCAGAGTGGTATTTTTCATCTGCTGCAACTACAGCTTTTACCTGATTAGAGATTTTGGCATCAGTTTTATATACTAAACCTGCATCAGTATTGCCACTTTCTACAAATGCTAAAACTTGACGCACGTTATTAGCAAATACCAGTTTTGATTTAATTTCTGACCAAATTTTTAACTTTTCTAATACTTGTTGTGCATATTGTCCTGCGGGTACACTTTTGGGTTCACCAATGGCGATTTTTTTGACCTTGCTATCTTTAAGATTGTAGAAACTGGTGATACCAACAGCATTTTTAGGTACTACTAAAACTAGACGATTTTTAGCGATGATATTCCTTGTACCAGCAACTACAAGTCCTTTTTGTTCTAAAGCATCTACTTGTTTTTTCGCCGCAGATATGAAAATATCCGCTGGCGCACCTTGTTCTATTTGTTGCTGTAATGCCCCAGAAGATCCGAAATTATAACTAATATTGATGTTGGCCTTACTTTGTTGGTAAAGAGGTTTAATTTCTTCCAGCACCTCTTTTAAACTAGCGGCCGCAGATACGAGTAACTTGGGATGAGATTGTGCGACAACTGGGTAAGAAATTACAATTGGTAAGCCAATTGTCAGTAATAGAGTAGCTAAAGCTGTAGTAAGTAAGACTATTATCTTTGTTTTTTTGCTCATGAACATGAAATTGATACCCGATATACTTTTACCAATATTATCATAGTATCTACCAATATAATTGGTAAATTTAGCAATTTATTTTTAACTAAATATCAAGATATATTGAAAAATACCAACTTTTTAAGAATTAATCTCTACCTGTTAAGTTGGTATTGGCAATTGGATGTGCTTGTGTCTATAAAAATAAATTAAGTATGAAATACGACTGTAATTAAGGGTAGAAAAGCTAGGAGAAAAATCCGCCAGGATGGTAATTGTCGCTCTGATATTGGTTCAGGAGGTGTTAATAAAGCTTCAATTCTTTGTTCCAAGCGATCGCAAGCACCTAAAGCAGCACAGCAGACATCAGATGTAATTGGGTTATTGCTCACGACTAATAACAATGATTCGGCTAATACCAAAGGATCTACTTGAGATGCAGCGTAACTATCGGCCCGTAACTCACGTAAAACTAACAACTCTTGCCATAAAGGTTCTGTATTGGGCAACAATGCGGTACATTCACGCATCCAACCCAGCCAAAAGAACCAAAACGTATCCCTATATTGATAATGCCCTTGTTCGTGGGCTAATACGCTTTCTAGATGGATTGGGGAAAGGGTTTCTAGTAATCCTTGACTGACGACTAACTCCGGTTGCCAAAAACCAATTTGTCCGGCAAATAAAGCCTTTGTTTGTAGAATTCTGACCTGTTTACCATTCAGATTCATTTGGGGACATTCACGAGCGGATTTAATCGCCTTCCAGCCACCTAAAACAAGTTTAAGGCCTAAGATGTTAAAAAATCCCAGAGAAATTAATGCTAGGATATAACTGAAAGAATTGGTATACATTCCGCCCATTTTCCCTTGTGTACCCATGCAGACGACAGCGGTAACTGTCATGAAGATCAGTAAAGGGGGAAAGAGGAATAAAAATAGGGTTTTTTGCCATCGTAAATGCCAATTACCTTGGGGTATATTACCAGAGGATCTTAACCAGTAAGCAATGGTAACAGCGGTGATAATCATGAGTAAATGCATATTTATTTTTCTCCTCTGGCTTCCCGCGCGGATTGAATGCGTTTGGCGATCGCTTCTATTTGATCAGTCGCAGCTTGATCTAGACTATCAGCAAATGCGGCAATTATATCAGGATTTCCTACTGCTAAAAATCGCTGTAATTGATCATGGGCCTTAATTACCTCTGCTTGTTGTTTAGTTAACAATGGCCGCCAATAAAAGGCTTTTCCTTGTTTATCACAAACTAACCAGCCTTTTTCTGTGAGACGACGGAGAACGGTGGTAACAGAAGTATAAGCTAATTCACGATCCGGATCTGCTAGAATGCGATCATGTACATCTTTAACTGTTGCTGAACCTAGTTCCCACACGATACTGAGGATTTCTGCTTCTAATGGACCTACTGATAATTGTTTGGGACGATAATCGGGTAAGGGGGTCATATTGATAATTTTGGATGTTTTTTCTATTTTTACATTCTTTATCTTTAATTTTCTCAACCCGTAGTTGATTGAATTTTTTTATAGAGTATTACCTCAAGGATGAGGTACACTTTTGGCGGGCAAGATTCCCGCACCACAAGATTTTTATCACTGATTTTATCATTAATTAATATCTATACCTCATAATATCGGAAACTGCTGATATTAATAAGTGATATAATACCAGAAGTCGGGGATACTACATTTTAATATTACATTTCACTCAAGATTCAACACCTTCAAAATTCTGAGTATTGCAAAGATTCATCGTCTTTTCTACACCCTGTTTAAAACTAAATTCTACACAATCAACGACAAAGTTTAAAACTTGAGACATGACTTTATTTTCAGCAGCAGAAAATCGTCCTAAAACGTGAGTAACAGTATCCGACTTATCCCCATCTATAGCACCTTTTGGTTTACCTATACCAATTCGTAACCGAGGGAAATTTTGAGTATTCAAGTGGGAAATAATGCTTTTCATACCATTATGTCCACCCGCAGAACCAGACAAGCGTAAACGAGTTTTTCCCAGTGGTAGATCTAAATCATCATAAATTATTAATATGGATTCAGGAGGTAATTTATACCAATTCGTTACCGCTTGTATGGACTGTCCTGAACGATTCATATAAGTCAAGGGTTTAAGTAAGCGAATTTTAACGCTACCCAGTGCAGTACCCTCACCAAATTCACCCTGAAATTTGCGATTTTCAGCTACAGAAATTTGCCAAGCACGTGCTAGGCTATCTATAGCTGCAAAACCAATATTGTGGCGAGTTTGGTCATATTTAGGCTCTGGGTTTCCTAAGCCGACAATTAGCTGGGGAATTACTAAAGTCGGTTGTTTTACTTCTCCCTCCTTCATCCTTGTATATTTTCCTGCTGGTGTTTTCCGGCTTCAATGTGTTTAGGCTCTAACTCAGCGGTTGTTTGTACAGTTTCTTTCAATTGTTCGGTTTCCCGTTTGAACTCGGTTTGAAAGTCATTAGCAGCTTCTTGGAAACTGCGAATGGTTTTCCCTAAACTGCGGCCAATTTCTGGTAACTTCTTAGGACCAAATATCAGTAGTGCTACCACCATAATTACCGCCATTTCTGGTAAACCGATACCAAATATATTCATCTTCTTCTCCTGTAAACTTACAAGGCTTATTGCTATATAGTTTAATTTTATCGCTATTTTCCAGGATTTTTTATGAATAATAAAAACCCGGACAAGCCGGGTAGATTATCATTTTAGCTTCCTAACTGGATGAATATTAGCCCCCTAAACTGCGCCAATCAACAAGTACATCTTGAATTAACAGAGACTTGTTGTAAACTTGCAGGATAATGAGCAGAAATACGAAAAATAAACCCATAAACACAGCCATTAAAGGTGTAGTTCCCCAGCCTGGGGAAACTTTACCATACTCAGCATTTAAGGGTCTAAGAACATCCCCTAACCTAGTCCGTTGTGCCATAATTCACCTAATATCAGTAGCAAAAGCTTTTTTAATTTTATTGGCATTTGATAAAGATATTATAGATGAAATTGGCAAAACCTCAAAATTGAGGAGTACGTTAGGTTATTTAAGTTAAATTTTGTAATATTCTATAAATATTGCTCTCATAATATAACTAAATTTATGGACTTACAACCCGCTACAGTGCTGGGAATCTCCTTTTGTGCGGCGCTAGTGGCTATCACTGGTATGGCAATTTACACATCTTTTGGACCCCCAAGTCAGGAATTAGATGATCCCTTTGATGATCATGAAGATTAATGAGTTGTTCATTTAACATAATGGTGGGTAATACCCACCATACATTCTAAACTATTTGACACTAATTATTTGCCCCTTGATTAAGCTGTTGTGCATTTAATTTGTATAAATGAGACAGGCAAGATGCCTGTGCCACAAGAGTTTAGAAATTTATGATTATACAATTTAGCCGACTAACAGTTTAACACTCAAGTAAAAACCAGTCCGCTATATGATACAGCACGTTTAGCTGGAGTGAGGTACACCATTGGCGGTCAAAATGCCCGCACTACAAGAGTTTAATCATTAATATCTGTGTCTTCTTTTTCAAAAGTAGAAGTCGGTAACTTAAATACTTACAAATAATCTATCACGGCTTGAGCTATTGTTTCATTGCCATCTTTATTTATTACTTGTGTTTGTTTTGGTGGTTGGGGTAACTGATACAGAAAATCCCAATCACCTTGAAAAAATTCCGATGCAGTGATAATTTGATGATGATTATAATTAGTAATTCCTGCTAACATAAAAGCTGCTTCGGCAAAATCATCACGGGGTATAGTTACTACTGGTACATCTAAAAGCGTCGCTTCTGAAAATGTCCCATAACCAGGTTTAGAGACAATTCTCCCACAAATTGGCATAAAATCCACAGGACGATATTGACGATTTATAACTTTAATTAAGTTCGGTAAATCTGGGGCTAAAAAATCAAATGTAATAAATTGCCAATCAGGAAATTTGCTAATATTGGTATAGGGAATTTGTTGCACACCATAACCCCCAAATGTTAGTAAAATGGTTTTTTCTGGAGGTGTATTTATTCCCCAATTACTGCGTAATTCATCAATAGAAAAACGGGGAGAACCACCTGTTAAACCTACGTCGGTAATATTAGGAAAAGCCGACATAGGTTCATGGAAAGGAAGACGGAATAATCGGTTAGATATTGCGTACCAATCACTAATCCAATCAGCAATTTCTGTAAATTCTCCCCCCCAGTCTCGATAAATTAAATCCCAACCAAAGTTACTAATCATCCAGCAAGGAATATTCGCAGCTTCTGCAAATCCAGCCGCCAAAAAAGGAATATCTGCTAAAATCAAATTAACACGATTTTGACGAATAAAATTAACTTCTGAAGCAATTAAGGATTTGTGATTTTTTTTGATTTCTCGTAATTTTTCTAAAGTCGCTGGTTTATTCATGATCAAACTATCAATCTGAATCACACCTAAATCAAACGCCCGTTGACGTAAAATAAAATCACCTTCTATATAGGATTCTAGTAACCAACGCGGTGCAGTAGTTACTAAAATTAATAACGCTTCTGGGCATAATTTTTGAATGGTATTAGCTATAGAAGCTGTGCGGGTAGCATGACCAAAACCGTGATTAGTAATGGCTATATATATAATTGGTTTTTCCATGATTTGAAAGGTAAAAGGTAAAAGGAATTTGTGTAAGTTGGGTTTCTCAAAGCCTCAACCCAACCTACTTGAGATCACTGTTATTAATTGATCAATTTCTGATTCTAATGTTAAGTAATGAACACTCACACGAATACAATTAGGATTAGCAATTGTTCTAGTTAAAATCTTTTCTGATTCTAGATATTGCACCAATTTAAAACTAGGTTGATTAGTTAATTGAAAGGAAACTAGTCCACTTTCTGGAGGGGAATTTTTTAAACATTTGACATCAGATAAAGAGTTTAATTTTTGCCAAAGATATTGACTATTTTGGCAAATTCTCTCATATCTTTCCTCTGCTGTTCCCCACTGTTCATGAATTGTAATTGCCGCTTTTAAACCCACATATAATGGAGTTGATAAAGTAGAAACTTCATATTTGCGCCCATCTGGTTGCCAACCCGTTGGTTGTGCTTGACTATTGGTAGTGATTCCATTTAAACCTATAAAAGTAGGATTTAAGCTTGCCCGCGCTTCGGGACGGACATATAAACCACCCACCCCAGCAGGACCGCATAACCATTTATGACCAGTAAATGCGTAAAAATCTACACCCAATGTGGTTAAATTCAAAGGAAGAACACCTACAGATTGGGCTGCGTCTATCAATAACAGGGATTTATTGCTTCTGCATACTTCTACAATTTTGTCAATAGGTAGAACTTGACCAGTATTCCATAAAACATGACTTAATACTACTAAGCGGGTACGGGGACGGATATTCTCAGCAATAATACTGATAGAATCACCCTCATTTAAAGTAGCCATTAACGGACAGGTGGTAACTTTTACCGCAAATCTGCGGGCAATTTCTCCAGCCGTAGCAATGACTCCAGGGTGTTCACAGTCAGAAAGCAATAGATGATCACCAGCGTGCCAATCAATACCCCACATGGCAATATTACAACCTACGGTAACATTACCAGTGAGAGTAATTGTGTCACTGGTTACATTTAATAAAGATGCGATCGCTTCTCGACTGGCTTGTATTTGTGGAGATATCCAACTATACGCTTCATTGCCAAAAGGACCGATATTTTGAATATGTGCCTGAGATTGATCAATAGCATCCATAGTCACTTGGGACATAGGTCCCTGTCCTCCGTAATTAAAATAAATTTTATTACTTAAAGCGGGAAATTGGGCGCGATGGTGATGCAAATTGTTCATAAAATTAAATAGGGTTGTAGTTTTTTGTCTAATTTATTGATATATACTTTAATCAATAAATCATCAACATCAATCAACATCAAATTTTACATCAAAAACTATGAATTGGTGGCAACGACTCAACAAAAATCCTTTAGCACGATCTGGGGCAATTATCCTATTATGTTTTTATTTAGCAGTGATTGCGGCTGATTTTATCGCTCCTTATAACCCTTATAATTCACAAGCCAACGGTTCATTACTCCCACCTACTTCCATTCATTGGCTATCTGAGTCGGGGCAATTCATTGAACCTCATATATATCCTACAACACAAGGTGATACTAATTTAGAAACTGGAGAAAGAAAAATAATCGTAGACAAAACAAAGCCTTCTCCATTACGCTTATTTGTTGTTGGACCAGAATACCAATTATTCAAATTGAGTATTTCCGTACCGCCAAAATGGCAAGAGATCACAATTATTCCTGGAATTTCCTTAAATTGGCATTTGTTTGGCGTTATTGGTGACGCGAAATTTAATATTTTGGGAACAGACGAACAAGGACGAGACCAATTTAGTCGTTTGTTACATGGTGGTCGTATTAGTATGTTTATAGGCATTTTTGGCATCATTGTCACCTATCCATTGGCGTTGTTTATTGGTGGTATTTCTGGCTATTTTGGCGGTTTAATTGATAGTATAATCATGCGTTTAGCAGAAGTTTTGATGACCTTTCCCAGTATTTATTTATTAGTAGCACTATCAAGTATTTTGAGTCCAAAATTAACCAGCAGTCAGCGATTTTTATTAATTATTTTAATCACTTCTGTAATTAGTTGGGCAGGTTTAGCCAGAATAATTCGCGGACAGGTATTATCAATCAAAGAACTCGAATTTGTGCAAGCTGCAAAGGTCATGGGTGGTAATCCAATTTATATTATCATTCGTCATGTTTTGCCACAAACTGCCACTTATATTATTATTTCTGCTACTTTGACAATTCCTAGTTTTATTGGTGCAGAAGCCGTATTAAGTTTGATTGGTTTGGGGATTCAACAACCAGATCCTTCTTGGGGAAATATGCTTTCTTTAGCTAGTAATGCTTCTATTTTATTATTACAACCTTGGTTAATTTTACCCCCAGCAATCCTAATTATTATCACTGTTTTATCTTTCAATGTTTTAGGTGATGGTTTGCGAGACGCACTTGATCCTCGTAGTTTAGAAAGGTAGGTTGGGTTAAGGGACAGCGCAACCCAACATAATCTTTAATCATCAGGTTTAATAATGTTGAGTAATATAAGTCAATTCAACCTAGTCAATGTTATAATAGATGGGTAACAACTTGGTATGACATCATGATGATTACTCAAGAATTAGAACTTCAAGAAAACATCTCTCAAGATGTGATTTTTCCCCCCAGTGATTTATATAGTGATGAACCTCCCGTGGAAACAGAACTACATCTAGAGCAAATTATGCTCTTAATCAAATGTCTCAAATGGTTATGGAAAGATAGATATGATTTCTATGTTGCGGGAAACCTCACTATTTACTATAGTCCTAATCAGAAAAAATCAGAATATTTTCGCGGACCTGATTTCTTTGTTGTCTTAGGAACAGAACGCAAAACTCGAAAAAGTTGGGTAGTTTGGGATGAAGAGGGAAAATACCCTAATTTTATTTTAGAAATTCTGTCTCCAAGTACAGCAAATACAGATAAAGAATATAAAAAAGAACTTTACCAAAATACTTTCCGCACCCCGGATTATTTTTGGTTTGATCCTTATGCACTAGAATTTGCAGGTTTTCATTTATTAGATGGAAAATATCAACCTCTAGAAGCAAATAAAAAAGGACATTTATGGAGTGAACAATTAGATTTATATTTGGGAATTCATGAGGGATTATTAAGATATTTTACACCAGAAGGTAAATTAGTTCCTACTCCAGAAGAAACCGCAGAACGTTTAGCAGCAAAATTGCGGGAATTAAATATAGATCCTGATGAAGTTTAATGTACAATCAAACTTTTGTTGGGTTAAGCGACAGCGCCACCCAACACAATCTTTAATAATCAGGTTTAATATGTTGGGTTTCGTTCCTCAACCCAACCTACTGGAAATTTACACCTTCATAAATATCGTTAAAAGGAATTTGAAAACCTATTGATTTTAATGTACAATCAAATGTAGGTTGGGTTAAGCGACAGCGCAACCCAACAAAAGTTTTAATAATCAGGTTTAATAATGTTGGGTTTCGTTCCTCAACCCAACCTACTGGAAATTTACACCTTCATAAATATCGTTAAAAGGAATTTGAAAATCTATTGATTTTAATGTACAATTAAACTTTTGTTGGGTTAAGCGACAGCGCAACCCAACACAATCTTTAATAATCAGGTTTAATATGTTGGGTTTCGTTCCTCAACCCAACCTACTGGAAATTTATACCTTCATAAATACCGTTAAAAGGAATTTGAAAA
>OMJF01000120.1 GCA_900299285.1 Anabaena sp. 54
AAATCGCGGCTATACAAACAAAGTCCGGGCGATTATAAATCGCGGCTATACAAACAAAGTCCGGGCGATTATAAATCGCGGCTATACAAACAAAGTCCGCCTACGCGGACTAAGAGGAATTTAACCCACGAAGGTGGGTTTTGTCTGTGTAGACGCGAATTATATTCGCCTATTTCCAAGATTTCCAAGAGGAATTTAACCCACGAAGGTGGGTTTTGTCTGTGTAGACGCGAATTATATTCGCCTATTTCCAAGATTACCGTGCTAGTTTTGATATATCAGTAAATAGAGTTGATTCAAATGTATAAGCAGACCAAATATGAGATTTTAAATTAATGCGATTCTGAAATTCATCAGCAAGTGTAGATTGATGAATATCACTGAGAAAATCCCTATCCATAATTAACACAGACTTTTCCCACAGAGTTTGATTATTTTTAACCTCTGAAAAAACGGTTTTGTAATGTAAAATTCTTTCGGAAACTTCATTAACTCCTCCTAAAACCCAATAAACATATTTTTTATAGTTGCCAATATTTTGTTTAAGTAATATATTAATTGCATTAGCATCATTCACACCTTCCACAAAAATGAGATGATCTGACTCAATAGCATTTATAAAATCTAATCCATTTACCATTCCTAATGCAATAATTACCGGGTTTACTGGAGAGGGATAAATACCAGAAAACCGGGGATTTACTGTTATTAAATTAGCATCTATACTTTTATATCTTCCTGTAGCTTGACTATCAAGATGGAATAGATTAGATAAATTTGCATTCCGAATAATGGCTTCATTATGAGTTGCCATAAAAACTTGATTACCTTGAGAGAAATTTGTAATTATTTGCAATAAACGACTTTGAATGTCTCTATGAATATGACTATCAGGTTCATCTAAAAGAATTAGATAATCATTTTTCTTGTAGTTTCTCTTTCCTCTTCCTGCTTGTCTAATTAACTTACTGAAACATTCGTACCATAAAGATAATGCTTGTAGTAGGGTAGTTTTTCCTGAGTTATTCACTCCTGTAAAAATGCTCAGAATTGGATTAAATTCCACTACAATATCTTGAAATAACTTAAAGTTTTTAACTTGAAATCGAGAAATATACATTATTTTCGCGCCTCTGTGTAAGATAAAAAATTGGATGGAAATAAGATGCACTCATAAATAAAATATCTACTAAAATATCTATAACATATAAATTTTTGTATCTATTTATGATTAACTTGTTTTCATATTATACAATTAGATATATAATTTAGCAATTGCCATTAATAAATGCCAAAAATATCTAACTTTCATACTTTCAATTATAACACCTAATATCAGAGGCATGAATCATGACTACCGTAACTTTACAAATTCCCAAATCATTAACAATTACCGATGATCAATTTTTACAAATCATCGCAGCTAATAAAGATTTACGTTTAGAATTATCATCACAAGGAGAATTAATTGTTATGTCACCCACAGGAGGAGAAACAGGAGGTAGAAATCAAGAATTAGCAGGACAAATTTGGTTTTGGAATCGTGAAAAAGGACTAGGAAAAGCATTTGATTCTTCCACAGGTTTTAAATTACCAAATGGTGCAACTCGTTCTCCTGATGTTTCTTGGATTACGATAGAAAGATGGAATGCACTAACACCAGAACAACGGAAAAAGTTTTTACCTTTATGTCCTGATTTTGTGATTGAATTAGTTTCGGAAACTGATGATGTGGAAGATACTCAAGCAAAAATGCGGGAATATATTAATAATGGTTTGCGTTTAGGTTGGTTAATTAATCCTAAAACCAAACAAGTAGAAATCTATCGTCAAAATCAAGAAGTAGAGGTTTTACAATCTCCTACACATTTATCAGGAGAAGACGTATTATCAGGTTTTATTTTAGATATGCAGCCAATTTTTTAATCAGGAAAAACAGGGAATACAGAGATTTTTATTTGTTACCAAAATGTTGAGTTTATTTGGCTCAGAAATAGGATATTGACTAAATAGGGTGCGTTATCCTGAAGCTAACACACCCTACTAATGATCTCTAGAGACTAATAAGTAATAATTTGTCGTTCTAATTGCAGTAAAGCTTGCACACGGGCTTCAGTTGCTGGGTGACTAGAGAATAAATTTCCCAAAAACTGCCCAGAAATAGGATGGATAATTAATAATGGTTCAAAAGCTGGATTAGCATTTAAAGGCATTTGTTTAGCTGTAGATTCTAACCTTTGCAAAGCCCTAGCTAATGCGCGGGGATTACCTGTTAATTTTGCAGCCCCAGCATCAGCAGAAAATTCTCTGGTGCGGGAAATTGCTAACTGAATCACCGTAGCAGCCAGGGGGGCAAATATGACTGTAGCTAATACACCCAAAGCATTTCCACCTCTTTCGTTATCCCGTGAACCACCACCAAACCACATACTATAACTCAGCATTTGCGCCAGGAAGGAAACAGCCCCAGCGACGGTAGCAGCTACGGCTTGAGTTAAGGTATCACGATTGATAATATGAGTTAGTTCGTGGGCAATTACGCCTTCTAGTTCATCTTCTGGTAAAATATCTAAAATACCTGCGGTGACGGCCACAGCCGCGTGTTCGGGATCTCTTCCCGTCGCAAAAGCGTTAGCTGTTGGACTAGGAACAATGTACAATCCCGGCATGGGGATATTAGCACGGTTAGATAATTTTTCAACGATGCGATATAGTCCCGGCGCTTCCGCCGCGCTGACGGGTTGGGCATTATATACTGCTAAAGCAATCTTATCTGATTGATACCAGGAGAAGAGGTTAGTCGCCGCTGCTAACCCAATTCCTATAACTAAGCCTCCTGTACCACCAACTACCCAATAACTAATTGCTATCAATAAGCCGCTGAGAGTAGCGAGTAAAATAGCAGTTTTTAGTTGATTTCCCATTTTGATCACTCTCCTACTTGTGCTGTATTAATTTTTGTAATTTTACCTGGACAACAGCATCTTTTTAGCCACTCCTTGATTGTATCAAGTTCAATTTTCAGGTACAGTGATGAAAACCTGTCATTAAAGTACGGGTTTCCGTTAATGGACGATTTAATCATAAAAACTCATAAAAACTATGACAATTCCCATGCAAGTGAGGTACAAGAAGTCAGAATTAAACGCAGCCAATAAACCCAGATGATTTTGTACTTCATTGACTAATAACAATTATTAATAATGTTACAACAGGCAGAAATTCGTATTCCCATTGCCATTAGTCTGGGCGCAATAGCTGGGGCTTTAAGTCGTTATTATTTAACTTTGTGGTTTACAAATCGCTGGGGTTTTGGTTTCCCCTATGGAACTTTTTTTATTAATATTAGCGGTTGTTTAATCATGGGTTTTTTCGCAAGTTTAGCTATGGAAAAAACAGTGCTAATTTCTCCAGAAATTAAGTTAATTGTCGCTACAGGATTTTTAGGTGCATATACTACTTTTTCTACTTTTGGTTTAGATACGATTGGTTTGTTGCAAAGTGGTAATTGGTTGGCTGCTACTGGTTATTTTTTTGGTAGTACAATTTTGGGAGTTATCAGTGTTCAATTAGGAATGATTATTGCGAGAATTTTTAATTGCAAGTTCTGATTTTACAGCAATGATCCCCCGGATTAATTTACCGGAGGGATCACGTCTATATAGGTAAATGAATGATTTTTTTCTCGCCCAGAGGCGCACAGGCGCGAAGAGAAATTATTGATTTGAATTGATTTGAATTGATTTGAA
>OMJF01000121.1 GCA_900299285.1 Anabaena sp. 54
CCATCACCAATCACCCATCACCAATCACCCATCACCAATCACCCATCACCAATCACCCATCACCAATCACCCATCACCAATCACCCATCACCAATCACCAATTACCCATTCTTCACTAAAAGAAGGACGCTTGGTGACGAATCAAGTTGAAAAATTCCTCACGAGTTTTTTGTTCCTCTTGGAATACACCCACCATTGAACTAGTAACTGTCCAAGAACCGGGTTTTTGCACCCCACGCATAACCATACACATATGACTAGCTTCCATGACCACACCAACACCTTTGGGTTCGAGAACTGTTTGTAGAGCTTCCGCAATTTGTCGAGTTAGTCTTTCTTGGACTTGCAATCTACGAGAATACATCTCAACAATCCGCGCTAATTTACTTAATCCCACAACCTTTTGATTAGGAATATAGGCAACGTGCGCCCTACCCATAAAAGGTAACATATGATGTTCACACAAGCTAAAGAAGTTAATATCTCTAACCAGTACCATCTCATCATGTCCTTCATCAAATATCGCACCATTGATGAGGTCTTCTAGAGATTCATTGTAGCCACTAGTGAGAAACTTCATAGCTTTAGCCACACGCTTGGGCGTTTTCAGAAGTCCCTCTCGTTCAGGATCTTCCCCTACTCCCACTAGCATTGTCCGTACAGCGGCCATCATTTCATCCATTGTTTCCTCAGATGGTGGATGTATTTCTGCTGCTTTACCACCGTGAGTGTTGCGGTCTGGTCGAATATTGATAGTTTCTGCTAAATCAGGAATCAGAGGAGATTGAAAGCGGTTAGAACCGTTTGAACCAGCGATAGTCATGATTAAATTTTAGTAGTTAGTCAGTGGTCAGTTGTCAGTGGTCAGTTGTCAGTGGTCAATTGTCAGTTGTCAGTAGTCAGTTGTCAGTGGTCAGTGGTCAGTTGTTGGTTGTCAATTATCATTCATAGAGATAAATAACGAAATCACCAATTAGAAAACAGAAGGTTTCGCCTCAACTTCTAATTTACCGCTTTACGGACTGTTGCTTTTCCCATTCCCCTACTAGCCCCAGTCATCAAAGCCCGTCTTTTTTGCTCAAAATTCATGATATTTGCCAACTTTTTGCCAGTGCTGTGAGCCAACAGCTACTTATAAACTCAAGTAAGTACAAATGCTTATAGCTGAGAAGATGTTTGAAAAGTTTATGGCTAACGCCACGCTACGCTATCGGCGAATATAATTCGCTACTACACAAGGGAAGTCCACTTACTCCTGCGGAACGCACGCGAAGGTGAACTAATGAAAAATCAAGGCTTCTAAACCCACGAAGGTGGGTTTTGTCTGTGTAGCCGCGATTTATAATCACCCAGAGACTATGAATTTAGACTTTTCAAACACCCTCTGAGAAGATTGTTAAAAATCTTTAAGCAGCCATAGGCAATTATAGCATTACTGTATTTCTATGCCATTATCTTCAATTTTTTTAGCTTCACCAGCAGTAGCCGCTCACTTACCTATCAGGGAGATACTATTATCTTATGCGGTTGATCACCCTGGAATAGCTTTCTTGTAGGTATTTCACTGAGCAAGCTCTGTAAAAACACCGATATTACGGAATTTATCATAACGAAGTTGGCGGCGTTCAGCAGGGGTGAAACGGTTCAGTTTATCTAAGTTTTCTACCAAAGCTTGTTTCAAATTATTAGCCGCTGTTAATGGGTCAGAATGTGCGCCACCCAAGGGTTCGGGAATAATTTCATCAATAATTCCCAAATTTTTCAGATCATGGGAGATGATTTTTAAGGCTACCGCCGCTTGGGGGGATTTACTGGCATCTTTCCACAAAATTGCCGCACAAGCCTCTGGAGTGGCAACGGTATAAACTGAGTGTTCAAACATCAGTAAATGATCGCCAACACCAATACCCAAGGCCCCACCAGAACCACCTTCACCAATCACTGTACAAATAATAGGTACGTCAAAGCAGAACATTTCCCGCAAGTTATAGGCGATCGCCTCTCCTTGTCCCTGGTGTTCGGCTTCTATGCCCGCCCAAGCCCCAGGAGTATCAATAAAGGTCAAAATTGGCATATTAAACTTATTGGCGTGTTCCATGAGCCTTAGAGCCTTACGATAGCCTCCAGGCGCAGCCATGCCGAAGTTGCGGGCGACATTATCTTTGGTATCCCGACCTTTTTGATGTCCTAACATCATCACCGGTTGTCCAGCCAAACGCCCTACACCACCCACTAAAGCGGGATCATCTCCGCCACAGCGATCGCCATGTAACTCCATCCACTCATCACTGATAGACTGAATATAATCTAAGGTGCTAGGACGGCGAGGATGACGGGCTACTTGTAGTCGTTGGGATGGTGTCAAACTACTAAAAATCTCCTCCCGCAACTGCATAGCCCGTGCTTCTAGTTGGCGAATTTGTCCAGAAACATCAACACCATTCTCTTCAGCTAGTTGGCGAATTTGGTCAATTCGGTTCGCTAATTCTGCTAAGGGCTTTTCAAAATCTAATAGTAGCGGTTTGCGCTCAGTTGTTGCCATAATTATTTTAGTTGTCCGTTGTCCGTTGTCCGTTGTCCGTTGTCCGTTGTCCGTTGTCCGTTGTCCGTTGTCCGTTCTTTTGTCTTTGCCGCTGACCATTGACCACTGACAACTGACTAAACTACCAATGGTCTAAAACCGTGTTTGATAGACACTCGACCAATTTGCTCCATTTTGTCTACGGTAATCTGATTACGCCCCCAAGAAAAGTTTGTATATAACTTCTCAAATTCCAGTAGCATTGATTCTGCAAAACAAGCAAATAATTGGCGACCTGGTACATCCATATTGACAATTTTCATAATTTTCCAGTCAATATCTAAGGAATGCTCCACAATGCCACCATTTAACACATATACCCCCGGATGTTGGATTTTTGTGCCTAAGTTTTTAGGATAACCACCATCAATTAATAGACAGGGTTGCTTTAATGTGGTTGGATCAATTTCTACCCCCTTGGGCATACTCGCTACCCAGACTATAATATCCGCTTGGGGTAATGCCTCCTGTAACCCCATTATTTTACCCCGTCCTAGTTCTGCTTGTAGTTCTTGCAACCGTTCTTGATTTCTGGCAATTAATAGCAATTCTTGGACATCTGTTTTTTTATCTAGCCAGCGGGTTACTGCGCTACCAATATCCCCCGTCGCTCCACATACAGCTACCGTTGCTTGGGATAATTCAATTCCTATTTGTTTTGAGGCTGTTTCTACTTGCTTGCAAATAATGTAAGCTGTATGAGTATTGCCTGTAGTAAACCGTTCAAACTCTAGATTAATATTGCGAACTTGTTTAAACTGTTCTAAATTAAAGTTCTCAAAAATAATTGAGGAAAATCCCCCTAAAGCTGTAATATCAATGCCATGCTTTTGTGCATGAGCCATAGCGTTGAGAATTTTCCGTGTTGCAGCTTTAATCCGCCTATTAGCCAGCATTTCCGGCAAAAAACAAGATTCTATATACTTTCCTTCTATTTTCTGTCCAGTAATACTGGTGACAGTGATCTGATCAACTATTTGTGGCGGTGCGCTACACCAAAAGTCTAGCCCTTGATCGGCATATTCTGGATATCCCAATTCTTGAGCTACTGATTGAGCGTGTTCTAAACTAGTCAGATGTCCAATTAAACCAAACATGGAGTGATATATTAGGCGTGTGCTGTGGTGCAAAACTTGGGAATTATTCAGCAATCCTCTGGGGTAACAATTACGTTACCCCTACTGTTATTATTTAAGCGGTTGCGAGTCCATAAGCAGAAAGACGCATGATGTCACGGGCGCTAAAGCCTATATTACTTAATGCTTCGCCATATTGAATCATAAAGTCTTCTACTAGAGCGTCTTTTTCCATTTCTAGAACTTTGGCATCATCCGCTACTTCATTCAGCATTTTCCAGACAATGGGCAGATTTTGACGGTTTGCTTGCTCTAATTCAGCTTTGGATTCTGTAAAGTTTTCTTGCAGCCACACCTCACCAAAGTTAAGATGACTGTATTCTTCTTTCACAACTCCTTCTGTAATTTTCCGGGCAAAGTCGTCAGCTACAGGAATATATATGTTGTAGGCTGCGATCGCAAAACATTCAATAATTAAAGATTGAATTAGCAAACAAGTAACTATTTTACCCTCTGTTGCTGCGGTTTGGAAATTTTTGTGCAATCCTGAGAAAAACTCCTTAGCAAATTCCAGATCTGGAGTTACTTTTAAATTCCTTCCACAGGCTTCAAATCCTTTTTTGTGACGACTTTCCATTTTTGACAGACGAATTAATTCCTCTGTGTGTGTCGGTAATAGTTGAGATAATGTTATGTAATTTTCGTGGGCTTCTTGTTCCCCTTCAATGACAATGGCATTGATGCGGCTATAAGCATCTTTATATACTTCACTTTGGAAATCAATTTCTTTGACCTGGTCTAAAATCTGCTGCATAGTCTGTATTACTCCGTTAACCCTACTCATTGGATACAAAAACTTAACTTGCCCGATAAAATTGGGAATAATGATCACTGTGATTTAATTTAACTTAACAAGGAACTATAGTGATTAGATTAGTTTTTACTGATGTTTTAGTACCAGAAAAACAAATACATGAGGTCATAACCAATGTCCAAGCTAAATTGGAATCTCAAAAATGCCAATTTTTTAAGCCTGTTAGTGGTGCTAACAGGTGTATTTATCGTTTTTCTGCCGCTAATTGTCATTTTCTCCACATTTCTGGGAGGTTAGGTAACAAAAGCAGCAATTTTCCCAAGCAATTGGACTATAGCCAATTATCGGGGGCTATAGAAAGAAAGTTTTGACTGGCCTTTACTAATTGTACTCTAGTAGCGATCGCAGTTTAAGTTAATTCGGATTTTATAGCCTTTACTATTTCAACTACGGTTTCATAATAAGAAATTAAACGCAGATAAACGCAAATAAACGCGGATAAATCTGGATTTTAGTTTTTGCTACTTACGAATTTTACTCAAAAGATGGAGGCACAAAAATCGCCCAAGATGTTAATTAGATAGAATAGCGATTGATAAAATCCCTGTGTAGGTTAGGAAAATGACAGTACGAAAATTGAACGAAACTGAACTAACACTAGCTCTCAACAGTTTACCAGGATGGCAAATCAAAGATGGCAATTTATACAAAGAATATAAATTTAATTCTTTCGCTACTGCCTTAGGTTGGATGGTTAGTGTCGGTATTTATGCGGAACAAATGGGACATCACCCGGAATGGTTTAATGTTTACAATACTGTTCTAGTTGATCTTACTACTCACGATATCGGTAATGCTATCAGTAATTTAGATGTGGAATTAGCCCAGAAAATGGAAGAATTAGCATCTTCATAATTAGCCTCAGCGAATAAAATATGGATTCGGCACACTACAGAACCACCATCATACAAGTGATGGAATCATTTTAGTGTTACCAGACATAAAAAACAAATCCTTTTAGGGCTTTATTGATTCTATTCTTAATAAGCTCATGAAATAAAATGCCATTTTACCTTGGTGTAAGTGCTAAAATAGCATAAATATTTTTCATGGCGTGACATATCAAACTCTTGCTGTATAAGCTGTAAATGTATAGATAGTTGTCACAATCCTAGCTCTAACATACCCTATACCCGTGTCTGACGGAGAACTAATTTTTTAGTCTAATTTTTTAGTATTTCTTCAGAATTTTAGTGGCGGTAAAATTGTACAATCACACAGTTTGAACTTTAACTTATCCAGAAATGCAACAAACATCTTTCCATCAAGACTTTCTTAATAAACAGGCTCAATTTGCTGCTTATAGAATAAATAACATGAATATTATCGCTTTACCTCATGTCTATCATCCTAGACCTGGTTCTAGTTCTTTCTTTATGTTAGAACCTATTGAGCAAATGTATCAAAATCTTCAAACCAAGAAAAAGCGGCTTTTAGAATTGGGTTGTGGTACAGGGGTTGTAGGACTTAGTTTAGGCAAATATGTGGAAGAACTTTATCTTTCTGATATAGCTCCTCATGCTACATTCTGCGCTAGATTGAATACATTGATAAATTTCCGCAAAGCTAAAATTTACCGTTCGGATTTATTCCAATCTTTGCCTAAAGTTTTATTTGATGTTATTATTTTTAATACTCCTTTGTTCGATAAACCAATTGAAAGTGTAGGCGAGTTGACCACAAATGATCCAGGTGGTAAAATATTCCTCAATTTTATCCGACAAATTCCTGAATATATGGCACCTCAAGGAGAGGTGTTTTTTAATTATTCCACTATTGGAGATCTAAGCGCACTCAATAAAATTCCGTCACACTTTGTTGTTGAAAAAATTGTTGAGACACCCTATGCAGAAACCGATAAACAATATCTGTTTCGCTTAACTATGAATTAATCCTTGACATGGAGTTTAAATATCAGGAGTATAATCCAAATGACAGCCCATAAACTCACGGAAACAGAAATACAAGCCGCTTTAGTAAGTCTACCAGGTTGGATAGTCAAGGAAGGTAAGTTATACAAAAAATTTGAATTTCGTTCTTTTAGTGAAGCAATGGGTTGGATGGTTAGTGTTGCAATTTACACTGAGGTAATCAAACATCACCCTATATGGCTGAATATTTATAATCTGGTGGAGGTGAGTCTTCTTACTTACGATTTAGGCCATGTTATCAGCAATTTGGATGTTGAACTTGCTAAAAAAATGGATGAATTAGCAGCACCGCTGTTACCCTAAATAAACAGGAATTGGTAACACCCAAGGCTAACTTGTTTCCTGAATTTGTAATCTAATTGTATGTTCTATTGCGCCACTTAATTGCAGTTCCATCATTTCACCACCAAGGGGTTCTATACAAGTGAGGAGCGATCGCAAATTGGGTGTACTTGCACCAGTATCTACATACAATCTATCCGCTAAATTACCAATTTTTTTCCAAGTCATATACAATTTGGCAATACTCTGTTCAATTTGAGACGCTTGATTTACCAAGTCAGCAGCGATACTTAAACAACCGACTCTTTGCGCTTCTTCTAATGCGGTTTCAATATCTACATCTTCCGCTATTAATGCTTGTACCTGAGCAGCAGATTTGAGATATTTAGCTAATTGACGGGCTTCTGAAGTCGCTTGTTTAACAGTATCAACGTCAGGATTGGCAGCTATATCCCTTTGTAATGCCTTTTGGTGTAATTCGGGCAGTTTTTCCATTTCCTTGACTAGAGGGGCAATGTAGCGCGGTGGCAGGCTGTTATCGGCGGCCTTTTCTCTCACTTCTTCTGGTAACAAATCTGATGTCATAGCCGTCCATTCGTCAGTAAGTTGACGGACTTCTCTTCTGGTAATGCGATCGCCTTTTTGCGCGGCTTCACTAACCATCTGTTGTACTTCTGGTACTGCTTTGGCAGTTTCGACAAAGGCCCGTTTACTAAAGTTATTAACTGTGTCTGGGTCGAGTTTGCCATCGGAAATCAGGGTATCAGCACTATTAGCTAATTGAATCCAACTGTAAGCCTGGGTTTTACTGATTTCCCGTTCTTTGAGCCATTTAAGAAAACCAGTACCGCGTCCATCTCCGCCTTTTTTCTCTCTGTCACGGATAGCACGTAAAATCCGCCCTCGCCAAATTTCTGTTTGCAAGTCAAAACGATCGCATACTTGCCATGCTACATCTAGTTGTTGTAAAAAGTCAGACTCAGGAATTTCCTCATCTTCTGGATCAGGTAGTTGAAAATCTAAATCTGCTGGCTGTTGGAGTGCAGCAGCTATGTTATTCATGGAGTCGGTATCTGGCACGATGGGTAAGTAGTTGGTGTATGCAATTTGTGCTTATATTCACATAACATCCTATTCATTATTCTGGAAATTGGTGAATAAAGCAAGTTAATATTTTACTGCAAAAAATTAAATTTTAGGCGACTGGGAAAATGAGAAAATGAATAAACAAAAAATCAGGATACAGACGAAAGGTCAAAATCAAAACCTGTTCCCTATTCCCTATTCCCTATTCCCCTCTTTATGAATACACAAACTGCTAAAATCCTAGATGGTAAGGCATTAGCCGACAAAATTCAACAAGAACTGCGCCAGACTATTACCATAGTACAAGGCAAAATTGGCCGACCACCTGGTTTAGCTGTATTAATGGTTGGTGATAACCCAGCCTCAGCCGCTTATGTCCGCAATAAAGAAACATCCTGTGCTAAAGTTGGAATTACATCTTTCGGTAAACATTTCCCCACCCAAACCAGTCAAACTGAACTGGAGGAAGTCATTGCTGAACTTAACGAAGATGAAAGGGTAGATGGAATTTTGGTACAATTGCCCCTACCCAATCATTTAGATGCTGTTAGTCTACTACATCGAATTGCACCAGACAAAGACGCTGATGGACTACATCCGGTAAACTTAGGTAAACTTGTACGCGGTGAAATAGGTTTACGCAGTTGTACTCCCGCTGGTGTAATGCGGTTGTTAGCAGAATACAAAATTCCTTTACAGGGTAAGAATGCAGTAGTGGTAGGGCGTAGTATTTTAGTAGGGAAACCCATGGCCTTGATGTTATTGGAGGCTAATGCTACAGTCACAATTGCTCATTCAAAATCTCAGAATTTACCGGATATTACCCAAAATGCTGATATTCTTATTGCAGCCACAGGTATTCCGGGAATGATTAGTGCTGATATGGTAAAAACGGGTGCGGTTGTGGTAGATGTAGGAATAAATCGAGTTACAGATCAAAATGGCAAAAGTCGGCTAGTTGGTGATATTCAGTTAGAAGCGATCGCTAATGTGTCAGAATATATTACCCCTGTTCCCGGTGGTATCGGTCCAATGACTGTGGCTATGTTATTACAGAATACTGTCTCTAGCTATTTACAAACAACAGGCAATTGAGAAATAATTTTTATGAATATTCTAATTCCTGGCTAAAACGAGAATCAATACGGATTTTAGATTTATTCCCCGAATTTATCCAGAGACTTTCAGCTTTTTAAGCTCTTAAATCCAAAACATAAAATCCAAAATCCAAAATCTAAAAATCTAAAATCTAAAATTCCCTGAGTGTTTCCGTCCCCAACTCCCGTAAAATTGGTATACAGATCGCAAACAACAGCCCCATATTTTGAACAGTGAAGAGGAATACAAAGCATGGTAGCAACGGATGAAAAATTGACAACCCCAGAAAAATCAGAGTCGGCTAGTTTTAACCTCGCTACCTATCTCAAAGAACGACAACAGCTTTGCGAACAGGCTTTGGATAATTCTATTACCGTTGTTTATCCAGAAAAGATTTATGAAGCCATGCGCTACTCCCTCTTAGCTGGAGGTAAACGAGTTCGTCCTATTCTCTGTCTCGCTACCGCCGACATGATTGGTGGCACAATAGAAATGGCTATGGCCACAGCTTGTGCAGTAGAAATGATCCATACCATGTCACTGATTCATGATGATTTACCCGCTATGGATAATGATGATTATCGTCGTGGTAAACTGACAAATCATAAAGTGTATGGTGAAGATGTAGCTATTTTGGCAGGAGATGGTTTATTAGCTTTAGCTTTTGAGTATGTGGCAGCCCAAACTCCTGAAAATGTACCTAGAGATAGGGTTTTACAAGTAATTATTCGCCTGGCTAAGGCCTTGGGTGCGGCTGGCTTAGTCGGTGGCCAAGTGGTAGATTTAGAGTCGGAGGGTAAATCAGATATTTCTCTAGAAACTCTCAATTTTATTCATAATCATAAAACCGCAGCCCTGTTAGAAGCTTCTGTAGTTTGTGGAGGAATTATTGCCGGTGCATCTGCTCAAGATGTGCAAAAATTAACTCGTTATTCTCAAAATATTGGTCTCGCTTTCCAGATCATTGATGATATTCTAGATATTACTGCTACCCAAGAACAGTTAGGTAAAACCGCTGGTAAGGATCTGGCAGCTAAGAAAGTCACCTATCCTAGTTTGTGGGGAATTGAAGAATCTCGCGCTAAAGCTCAACAACTAGTTGCTGAAGCTTGTACCGAATTAGAATTTTATGGTGAAAAAGCTATTCCTCTCCAAGCGCTCGCTCATTTTATCACCAGCCGCAATCACTAAACCTAATTTTAGATTTTAGATCTTAGATTGCTAACTCCTCGCAACTTCTACCCACATTTACTAACCTCACCAAAATACCATGCAGGACATAGGCGAAATTATTAACAACCGGGTGCTGCTGGTTGCCCTTGTAGCTTGTTTTGTGGCTCAAGGATTAAAACTTATCGTTGAGTTGGTCAAACACCAAAAATTAGACGTGCGTGTTCTAGTCACGACTGGGGGTATGCCTAGCGCCCATTCAGCCCTAGTGACAGCCCTAGCAGACGGTGTAGGACAAACTTTAGGTTGGGACTCTCCAGAATTTGCTCTAGCTGCGGTTTTTGCTATTATTGTTATGTATGATGCAGCTGGTGTCCGTCAAGCTGCTGGTAAGCAAGCAAAAATACTCAATCAAATGATTGATGAATTATTTCATGAAAAACCGGACTTTTTTCAAGACCGTCTCAAGGAATTATTGGGACATACACCCGTTCAAGTCATTGCTGGTTCTGTTTTAGGTGTAACTATTTCTTGGTTAGCTAGGGCTGCATATTAGCTGGTTGTCATTGACCCGATTTCCCAGATGATCAACCTATTACAAATGGTGTTGGTTATCCTTTGTGATACAATAGTTGTCATAAGGATTTAAGCATTGACACAATTTTATGGCATTTAGCAATTATAAAAGTATTAGTTCAGTCATTAAAAAATTTCAAATCAAGTATGTGCAATCTAATTTTATGTTGGAAGTAGAATTTCCGGCTAAGGAATCTTTTAAAGAGGAATTAGACTTGCTATTTACAGATGGAGTTATTGATAACTCCGAAGATGCTATTTGTGAAAATCTCATTTATCCAGTATTGAAAGAAGTATGGAAACCTTACCGAAGTAAATTAACTCTTTGGAGTCATGAAGCATTAGCTTATGATGAGGATTTATCAGGTATTCCTGATTATACTGTGACACAGCGAAACTCTTTAAGTACAATTGTTTTTGATAAACCTTATTTTTTGATAGTTGAAGCTAAACAAGACAAATTTGAAGAAGGTTGGAGTCAGTGTTTAGCTGAAATGATCGCAATTCAGAGAATTAATGATGATTTTGTTAGTGATATTTTTGGAATTGTTTCTAACGGGAAAATCTGGCAATTTGGAAAGTTGGTTGGTGATGTATTTACTCGAAATAAAAATCTGTATATGATTCAAGATTTAGATAAATTATTTGCTGCGGTGAATTATATTTTCCAACAATGTGAATTAAAAATCCAAAAACATTAAAATAATTTCTCGTTCCGATCAAATGATTGATGAATCATAGCCGTTCTCATGCTAGTGAGGTAAAAAGTTTTTTGGTTTTAGGGAACAGGGAACAGTGAATAAATTCGTGTGTACTTTATTAGAGTGGGAAACCCTATAAGTCTTGAAAAAATTAGAACTGTATGTAAAAATTTAATAAATACAATTCAGGTGTTAAGACTATGCCAAGCATTTTTTCTACCTGCAAGCTAGTGGGAATTATACTCACTGGGTTAATAGTGACTTCCTGTGGTGGGGGTACATCTAGTAATACTGCGGGTAACTGTCAAAATCCAAATGATAGAGCCTCTGATGGTAGTCGTTGCGGTGGTAGGGCTGCTAGTGTACGTCCTGGTGGAAACTAAGTTTTACTATAATCAAACGCGGATATATTGTCAGCTTATACAGTGTTTTCCGCACTGATGAGGTATAAAATTGAATCATGAAACTCTTGTGGTGCGGGCATCTTGCCCGCCAGGGCGTTTTCATTCTCCAAAATTTAGCACAAAAAAGAGCAAAACTTTTACTATTATTCGC
>OMJF01000122.1 GCA_900299285.1 Anabaena sp. 54
GAATACTTTCGGGAATTAGTGCGACAAGACCAAAAACAAAGAGCAAAAGAACAACTACAAACCATGCTTTTAGAAGGTTTAAACTCTCTTTGAAGCAACAGAAATGACAGCACAAGACTGGGAAGATATCCGTCAAGTAATTCCTGACAAAACTAATAAACATCAAAGTGCAAATTATCAGTGATATATTAAATTAAAAAAAAGACCTCCCAAAAAAATCCCTATGAAATTTCAAGTAATATTCACCTATGATTCAGAATACCAAGGTTACATTGCTGAAGTACCAGAACTTCCTGGTTGTGTCAGTCAAGGTCAAACCTTAGATGAAGCAATTACAAATATCAAAGATGCTATAAAAGGCTATATTCATGTATTAGAAAAACATGGTAAACCTTATGTAGCTAAAGAATCTCAATCTTTTGTAGGAGAAGTATTAGTATAAATGGGACGTTTATCAAATATCTCCGGTAAACAAGCGGTCAAAATCTTTGAAAAATTAGGTTATGCTGTAGACCATCAAACCGGAAGTCATATCATACTTTGGCACGAATCAAAACCTATTTTATCAGTTCCCAATCATAAAGAACTAGCGCCAGGTTTATTGAGAAGTTTAATTAGACAAGCAGGAATTACCGTAGATGAATTTTTAGAATACAAGTAGCTAAAAAGTTAGGTTGACTAAAGGAAACCCAACATTTTTATTAGGAAGGTAAGTTAAGTAAATAGGTTGATTTGATGAATTATTTATGTTAGATTTACCAAACCCAAACTAATCTGAATTGCTCTATCTACCTCTTCCATTGTCACTGCATCGAGAACACCTAAACGTTTCATTAACCTTTGTTTATCAATAGAACGAATTTGATTAATAAGTGCAACAGAATCAACTTGTAAACCTCCTTCTGGTGATTTAATTAGCACTTCAGTAGGATACAAAGGTTCTGTAAATTGAGAAGTAATGGCAGCAACAATAGTTATAGGACTATATTGATTAGAAACATCATTTTGCAAAATTAAAGCAGGTCGTGTTTTTTTGATTTCTGAACCGATAGTTGGATCAAAATTAACTAGGTAGATTTCACCACGTTGAGGATAAATGATTTTTTCTGTACTTAACACGCTTCTTCTTCCAAATTAAACCACTCGTCAACCAAACCTAAATCACGTTCTGCTCTTTTAATAGCTCCTTGTTTCAACTGTTCTTTAATATTAGTAAATGTGTGATAATTACCATTTGCATATTCATCATTTACTAATTGAATTTCTCTTTTAGTTTGTTTATCTTGAGCAATAGCATTATCAAGAATATGCACAAGCTGTTGTTTTTCTGATAAACTTAGGGCATTTAAAGAGTTAATTAGTAACTCCATCGGAATGAATAGATTTAATCCAGTCTGTGACATAGTGTTTATCATGATGTGATGATTTTCTTACATTATATCAAATGATGTTGGATTATTGTATAAATCACCTGATGAAAAGCATCAATATTTCCTTGCCTGACACCATGAGTTATAATGAAGCTTAAAGTCATAAACATAAACTTACTATGACTATCCAAACCTTAGACAAAACTACCACAATTTCCGAACAGCGATTTCTTCTACCTGGCCATTACACCTGGAAAGAATTTGAAATCATAGAAACCTTAACCGCAGACGCAGCAGGCTTGCGGATAACTTATCTTGATGGGTGCATTGAATTTATGACGCTGAGTGAACAACACGAAATGATTAAAACCATTCTTGGGTTTTTACTAGAATTATACTTTTGTGAAAAAGGGATCAACTTTATTCCAGTAGGTAGCGCTACCCGTCGCGCAAAAGAAAAGGGTGCTTCCTTTGAACCTGATGAATCTTATTATATAGGAGAAAAAAAATCAAATCCAGATTTAGCAATTGAGGTAAATATTACCAGTGGAAGTATTGATAAACTGGAAAAATATAAACGGTTTAATATTACTGAAGTTTGGTTTTGGGAAAATGATAAATTATTTCTATATCATCTAAAAAATGGTAATTATGAGCAAATTAATCAAAGTGAATTATTACCAGATTTAGATATAGATTTGTTAGTAACTTGTGTTTTAATACCTTCCATTATTGATGGGAGAACACAGTTTATTAAAGGTATGAAGAAATAGTATTTTGTAGGTTTTGAATAGCTCCCTGTTTCAACTGAGGCTGGTAATGGGTAATTGATAATTGGGAAAATCGAATCAACAGAAATGACAGCACAAGACTGGGAAGATATTATTAAATATAATCCAATCCTGGATATCCTGATTCAGAGTAAAACATCCTCTCAGACAATTTCATTTTTTCACAGATTTAGCTATTACTTCTAATTGTAAACCAGGAGGAAAATTACCCTCTTCTTTAATTCTTTTGATTTCCGATGAAGTAATAGGTAAATTTAATCTTTGTGCTAATACTTGAACAATGTCACCCCTATCAATAATTCCAGCTACAGTATCAGCAGGAGAAATAACAGTAATTAGCGGTAATTTTTCAGATTCCATTTTATTAATTACCTCTGCTAAAGAACTAGATTCCATAACAGTTGGAATTGCTGTTAATGGATGAACAATACTTTGTAAAGTTTGATTTTCCCATTCACTTCTTTCCGTAGTTCGCAAATCATTAATCCCAACCAAACCGCAATAACGACCATCAGCAGCAGCAAAATAAACTTCAGGTACAGTGGTTTCTAAAAGATATAAATCAGCGAATTGTCGCAAAGTTTGATTAGCATCAACAACCCGAAAATTACGAGTCATACTATCCGCTGCTACTAGATTTAGTAGCGTTTCTTGTAATGTAGTTAAACGGTCATAACTGTTAGCATTGCGAACCGCAAACCAGCCAATTAAAACAACCCATAAACCCGCGATAAATTCCCCAGTCAAAAAATCAATAATAAACCCTAAAGCGATCGCACTGTAACCTAAAATTTGTCCAGACCTTGCAGCCCAATGTACTGCTTGAAAACGGTTTCCTGTAATTTTCCATAAAGCAGCTTTTAAAACCTGTCCTCCATCCAAAGGTAAACCAGGAATTAAATTAAATAAAGCCACAACTAGGTTAATTCTCGATAAATCTGCCGTCATTTCATTCAGGAGGTTACTATCAGGAATGACAGTCGCTATTAGACCCAATAGAAAAAATAGAACCACACTTACCGCAGGACCTGCGATCGCTACTTGAAAAGCCAGGCCTGGGGTTTCCGATTCCTCCTCAATGGCTGCAACTCCCCCAAACAAAAATAAAGTAATAGAATTAACTTTAATTCCCTGGGATTGTGCCACTAAACTGTGTCCTAATTCATGCAGCAACACGGAAACAAATAACAGCAGCGCCATAATTAAACCAGCACCCCAACCCGCGACAGTCCCCCATTGTTGGTAAGCTAAACCAAAATTGAGAGTTGTTAACCCCAAAATTAGAAACCATAAGGGGTCTAAAAACAAAGGAATGCCAAATAAAGAACCTATTTGCCAATTTGTTTGCATTATTAGATATTTCCAAAAATTATTTTATAGTCAGAAATGTAGGTATAACTCTAGGATAGACAATTTCCCAAATTTGATCACCAAAAAAAGTCCCAGATACCCCACCTCTCTAATTGGATATCTGGAACTTGCCAAAAAAGCAACAGGTAAATTAAGGTAAATTAATTACCTATTGCTACTGACAAAAGATACTAATCCAACCTACAAGCGACCAATGTTAGTCAGTCCTAACACAATACCAATACCAATTACATGACCAAAAGCCATTGCCCCAATGAATCCTGGTACACTTACAGGTAATACAGGCATTCCAGGTCCAACTTTAGCAGATTTCAGGGCAAACGTGAATAAAAGCACAACTGCGCTACTGGCGCTGATAATGATGCCTACTGTAGGACTCCACACCGGTGTAACAGGAACAGATGTTGCGGCTAATAAAATTGATGACATGAAGGTGTGTTCTCCTTAATGAAAAAATGAATATTACAGAATTATAAAATTACATCAGACAAAGCAAAACTTTTTAAGTTAAATTAATATATATTTGTGATTATTTGTAACTTTTCAGATATTCAGCCTTTGCCTCACTAATGTTAAATGCGTGTTAAAATTTGCGGTATTACTCAACCACAGCAGTCTATAGCTATAGCGTCCTTGGGTGCAACTGCACTAGGATTTATCTGTGTTCCTCATTCTCCTCGTTACGTTACTATAGCTCAAATTCAGACCGCTATTACTCCCATTCCCCCAAATATTGATAAAATCGGTGTTTTTGCTAATACCACTATTTCGGAAATTAGTCAAGTAGTTACAGAATCTGGTTTGACCGGTGTGCAGTTACATGGAGAGGAAACACCAGAATTTTGCCATCAATTACGTCAATTTCTCCCCCAAATAGAAATTATCAAAGCTTTCCGAGTCCATAGTTTAGAGCATCTACAAACCACCAGAAATTACACCGATTATGTAGATACTCTACTACTTGATGCCTACCATCCACAACAACTGGGAGGAACAGGACAAACTTTAGATTGGTATAAGTTAAATCAGGAATTTAGCCCCAGTCTTCCTTGGTTTTTAGCGGGAGGACTCACACCAGATAATATTTTGACGGCCTTAGCACAGATTAAACCCAATGGTATTGATTTATCCAGTGGTGTCGAACACTCACCAGGCTACAAAAATTTAGATCAAGTGGCTTTATTGTTTGAAAGGCTTGCTTATTGGTCAGTAGTCAGTGGTTAGTTGTCAGTTGTCAGTTGTCAGTTGTCAGTGGTAATGGGAAAATTTTTGTTACCAATCACCAATCACCAATCACCCATCACCAATCACCCATCACCAATCACCCATCACCAATCACCCATCACCAATCACCCATCACCAATCACCCATCACCAATCACCCA
>OMJF01000123.1 GCA_900299285.1 Anabaena sp. 54
AGAAAAAAGTGCGATCGCTCTCTATTCCTCAACTAGAATCATTAGGAGAAGCCTTATTAGATTTTACAGGAATCAGTGATTTAGAAAACTGGTTTAATCAGTAGTATTAACAGAGAAAAGTTGTAAGTCTAAAAGTTCTAATCCTCATAAGAAGTATAATAAGTATATGCGTTGTCCTACTTTAAGCGAACTTCCACCACCCCCACCTGGAAAAACTGGCTGGCCTTGGACTGAGGAAACCCAACCGATACCCGATACCATGCCCGATGGTGCAGAATGGCCAAAGATTAGTATTGTTACGCCAAATTATAACTATGGGCAGTTTATAGAAGAAACCATTCGTTCTGTGTTACTTCAGGGTTATCCCAATTTAGAATATATTGTCATTGATGGAGGTAGTACAGATGAATCGGTGGAGATTATTAAAAAGTATGAGCCGTGGTTCAGTTATTGGGTGAGTGAGAAAGATAAGGGTCAAAGTAATGCTATTAATAAAGGATTATATAGATGCAATGGAGAACTATTTAACTGGATTAATTCTGACGATCAACTTCTATCAAATGCTCTGTTAAATATAGCAATTAAATATCGAGAAGAAACAAACATAGATGTAATTATTGGTGGTTCAAAGCTTTATACTTTAATCAGTGGAGAAACTATCCTTTTTGATTGCCCACGAAAACCTAATAGTCCACTTGACTTCCTGAAAGGAATGATGAAACTTCAGATGACTCAACCGGCAACTTTTTTAAAATCATCTTTAATTAAAGACTTAGATGGTGTGAGAGAAGATTTACAGAATGCTTTTGATTGGTGCTTCTATGTAAAAGCATTAACGAAATTTCGCAACTTAGAAATCATAACAACCAAATCATTAATAGCCAATATTTTTATTCATCCAAATGCTAAGACTCAACAGCCATTTAGTGTATTTGTTGATGAAGAAGAAAAAATATTGCATGAACTTGAACCTGAATTTTCGAGATTGGAAAAAATTCATTTACTTTGGTTTTATCACAAAAACAAATCCCATAGACTTACTAACGGCATCGTAGAACAATACGGTAATAAGAATCATTTAAAATTCTTAAAACTAGCATCATTAGGGTATAAATACCCACCTATCATCACATATAGATATTATTTAGGAGCATTAAAAAATTCATTAGTGGATTTCTGGAGCTAGAATTGAAATGAGTTAGGATGGTTTATTTGGTGATAGATGCTTGCCTTGGATAACTGTTTTATGGATTACTGCCAGAATCACGAACCTGGTTATCAGTAGTATTTGATACTGACACAAGCGAATTTAAAATTGTTCAATCTCGTTTATGCTTACTATAATATAGTTTAATATGATGAAAATCATCCACCTTCCTTTCTGTTTTCACCCAGATCCTATGGGTGGAACAGAAATCTATGTAGAAGCATTAGCAAGAGAATTAAGCAACCAAGATATTATTAATATTATTGCTGCCCCAGCAAATACTAACCAATCTTACATCTATAACCAATTACAAATTAGACGCTTTGCTATATCTCCACAGGTTCAACACTTAAAAGAAATTTATGGAGAAGGAGATGAACAGGGAGCAGCAGAATTTGCAAAAATTCTAGATGAAGAACAACCAGATTTAATTCATCTCCATGCTTTCACCCGTGGTGTCTCTCTCCGCCTAGTTAGACTGGCTAAATCTAGGGGAATACCAGTGACTTTTACCTATCATACCCCCACCGTTAGCTGTCAACGAGGTACTTTATTACAGTGGGGAAATCAAGTTTGTGATGGTCAAATTCAAGTATCTAAATGTACTGCTTGTACTTTACAAAAATTAGGTATCAATAAAAATATCTCCCAGATAATTACCCACTTACCCCCCATACTTGGGAAAACTATAACAGAACTTAATCTGAGTGGAGGTGTGTGGACAGCATTACAAATGCGCGAATTGGTTAATTGTCGCTCTCAAGCTTTCCAATCATTGATGGCAGAAGTTGATCACATTATAGCTGTTTGTAATTGGGTAAAAGATATTTTAATTATTAACCAAGTTCCCCCGGAAAAAATTACAGTAATTCGTCAGGGTTTATGTCAAGAACTTATACAACATGAAGGGAAATTTTCTCCGGTTTCCACTCTCACACAGCCCAGTAATCAACCTAAACTCCCTTTGCGTGTAGTCTTTTTCGGTCGTCTTGACCCAACTAAAGGAGTTGAAATTCTCATTCAAACCTTGCTCTCCAAGCCCCAACTTCATGCTACCTTAGACATATACGGAATTTCTCAATCTACCTCAACTAACTCTTATGAAAAGCAAATTCAAAATTTAGTTCAAAATGATCCGAGAATTAATTTTAAACCTCCCGTATCTGCTGCACAAGTAGTCCAAACCATGAAACAATATGACCTACTAGCTGTTCCTTCTCAATGGTTAGAAACTGGACCAATGGTTATACTGGAAGCATTCGCCGCCAAAATTCCCATTATTGGCTCTAATTTGGGCGGTATAGCGGAATTAGTGAAGCATAATATTAATGGTATACTTGTCGAAGCTAATTCTATTAACGCCTGGGCTGCTCAATTAGAGCAGCTTTGTGAGCATAGGGATAAATTAGAGCAGCTAAAAATGGAAATTACTCCTCCACAAATGATGAAAGTAGTAGCTGAGAAAATGAAGTTAATTTATAGAAATATCCTGTCTTGCAACAATCTACTCTACCAATACAGGTGCAAGTAGTTTATTCCGTTACTGGAAAATCGGAACAGTTAAGGACACAGTACCTACTATAACTTTAGAGCAGGTCTTCGCAGAAAATTCGTTAACTCGTGTTCGTTTAATGAAAGTAGACTGTGAAGGTGCGGAATCTTTTGCCGGGTTCAGAAATAGAGTTTAAATCTCTAGGTGTTCTAACATTTAACTGTAATTGGCATAGCTAGAAACTATTATATTAAATAACATCTGAAAAATAATGAACCTCACAAAACCTCTCTATGAATCTGATTTCAATTTGTGGATAGAACAAACCGTAAACCTGCTAAAAAAAGGAGAGTTTGCTGAGTTGGATATTCAGAATCTTATCGAAGAAATTGAAGACATGGGCAATAATCGTAAAGATGCTTTAGAGAGTAATCTGACCAGAGTTTTTCAACATTTACTCAAGTGGAAATATCAACCACAAAAACGCTCTAATAGTTGGAAAGCGTCAATTACTGAACATTCTTTGCGTTTAAACAAGTCATTAAAAAAAAGTCCTAGCTTAAAGAGATACTTGGAAGAGGTATTTGATGAATGTTATCATGATGCCAGATTAATTGTTTCTCAAGAAACAGGAATAGATATTCATGTTTTCCCGGAAATTTGCCCCTTTAATAGTGCTAATGTTTTAAATCCCCAGTATTTACCAGAAGACGATATTTAGTAAATTTAGTAAACTGCTTTGTCTTCTACTTTTCGGCAATTAAGAGAATGATTTAAAAGTCATAATTGATGTATCAAATGGACTAAGGGGGGTAAAAAAATGATTAAATCAAAAAAACGCATCTTATATATCCAATACACAAACCCTGCCGGTTATCCTCCTTTAGAACATAGTTCACGGATTCTAGCAAATGATGGTTGGGAAGTGCTATTTTTAGGTACAGGAGCAGCAGGAGCAGGAGCATTAAAATTCCCAACTCATCCTCAGATCACTGTATACCAAATCCCCTTTTGTCGTCCTGGTTGGCGGCAAAAGTTACATTATGTCCGGTTTTGTCTGTGGGTGTTGATCTGGGTGCTGCGTTGGCAACCTCAATGGGTATATGCTTCAGATTTATTAATTTGTCCTGTTGCTTATGTATTAACTTTTTTGCCCAATGTTAAGGTAATTTATCATGAACATGATTCACCCACTACAACTCCTGATAGTGCATTTCTCAATTACTGTTTGCAAGCACGAGTAAAGTTAGCCCATCGAGCTAGGTTCTCTATTTTACCTAATCAGCAAAGAGCAGATTTATTTGACAAAGAAGTTAATAATATTCAAAATTCCATTTGTGTTTGGAATTGTCCTGCTCAAGAAGAAATAGTTTCCCAACGCTTACCTTATCAAGAAAAGAATAATATTTGGGTACTTTATCATGGCTCAGTTGTACCAGCTAGGTTGCCTCTGACAGTGATAAATGCACTTTCTACCCTGCCCAAAATAGTAAAGTTAAGAGTAATCGGATATGAAACTTTAGGACATAAAGGATATATAAATAAACTTAGAGAGGTTGCTAGGGAATTAGGTATAACTGATAGGTTAGAAATAATTGACCCAATGCCCAGAAAGGAGTTATTAAAATGGTGTGAAAAAAGTGACATCGGTCTTGCTTTTATGCCAATTACTAGTCAAGATATTAATTTAATTTCGATGACTGGTGCTTCCAATAAACCCTTTGATTACCTAGCTTGTGGCTTACCGTTGGTGGTGTCAGATTTACCAGACTGGCAACAGATGTATGTAGAACCCGGTTATGGGTTAGCCTGTAATCCAGAAGATGCTAATAGCATTGCTGATGTGTTACGGTGGTATTTGGAACATCCTACAGAAATGAAAGCGATGGGAGAAAGGGGGAGGCAAAGGATTTTAAATGAGTGGAATTATGAAATGCAGTTTCATTCTGTACTTAAAGAATTATCGAGAGTGAACTAATGCAATCAATATACAATCGAGATTTATCTCTGGGCTTAGAGGGTAAATATTTGAAAGTCGCTGAAAAAATTCAGCCCAAAAGCAGTATTTTAGAAATTGGATGCAATACTGGCTATTTTAGCCGATCTTTAATAAAATGTGGTCATGAAGTGCTAGGCATAGAACTAGATCAAGATGCAGCACAAATAGCGATTTCTAATGGAGTAAATGTCATCTGTGGTAGTATTGAAGAAAATTCGCTGATAAAATCTATTAATCAAAAATTTGATGTAATTCTGATGATGGATGTTCTTGAACATTGCGTACATCCATCTGAGGTGCTAAAAAGCTTACAAAAAAATATAAAACCCAATGGAAAAATTATTATTACAGGACCTAATGTAGCATATTGGGCTGTACGTAAAGATCTTTTGCTTGGTAGATGGAATTATACTGATAGCGGAGTTATGGATAGAACTCATTTACATTTTTATACAGCATCAACTTGGCAGTCTTTAATAGAAAATTCTGGCTACAAGATTAGTCTTATGGAAGGTGCTGAAGGAATGATTCCTTTACAGACAAAACTATTAAAGTGTAGAATTCCTGAGAGTTTAGTAAAATCTTTGCTGAATTTGGCACTGGAAAAAATGCCAGAGCTTTTTACAATCGTTTTTTTAATAGAAGCTGTTCTTAAATAAATTATGATAAATAACGTAAATACCAGTATTACAGTTATTATTCCAGTTTATAATGGAGCTTATTGCCTAAAAGAAGCAATTGAAAGTGTTATCAAACAAACATATCCTCACTGGAAAATGTTATTGATAGATGATTGCAGTACAGATGAATCAAAATCTGTTATTGAAGAGTATGTCAATTTAGATACGAGAATTTCTAATACGTATAATATTACTAACTTGGGCTTATATGGAAGTTTAAGAAAAGCTGTAGATTGTGTAGAATCTGAATGGGTGTCTATACTAATGCAAGATGATCATCTCAAGCCTGAATATTTACAAGAAATGATTGGCCTAGTTGACAAATATTATCCCCAAGCCTTAGCTTTTTGGGCTACAGAAGATGAAATAGATGAAAATGGAAATTTCTTAAGAAAAGGTTTAGATACTGCTCGATATGAAATCATCAATTATGGAATAGCGCCATGGATTTCTATTTTAAATAGGGGGTGTATATGGATTATTAGTGGCTCATTCACTTCACGAAGCCTTCTATTGGAAAACCCATTTAAAACAGACTTGCCTCATTGTGGTGATTATGAATGGCTACTAAGAGTGATTAGAAAATATAACTTTGTATACTATGAACGTCCCTTAAGTGAAATTCGTACTCATGCAAAGCAAGCTAGTGCAATCAATCTTAAGAGCGGTCGAGATATTCAAGAGCGATATACAATCATCAAACAAAATTTATTAGATTATTCAGAAGACATTACTTTTGCGGCAGTGCTATCAATTTGTTTTAGGTCAGCCAAGTTAATTACTCGGAGAGCTATAGGTCAATTAAGCAGAGGTGAATTCACGTTTTTAATCTTGTTTATTAAGCACATAATACTTTGGCTGTACTTACCTTTTATTTATAAGAGAGGTAAAGAATTATAAGCTAGATATAGAACTTATATTTGACTATGGAAGTTAGAAATTAATATATCTTGGACTAAAACCTAAAAAATTATGCTTGCTGTTATAGACACACATCCCATTCAGTATCGCGCCCCTGTTTACCGCCAATTAAGCAAACAATTAGACATACCCATAACTGTAATTTATGGTTCTGATTTTAGTGTAGTTGGTTATCAAGATAAGGAATTTGGCACAAAATTTGCCTGGGATACAGATTTACTATCAGGATATTCATCAAAGTTTTTATCGAGTGTCAAAACCGGAGGGGCGCAGTGTTTTGAAGAAGTTTCTGCTCAAGGATTAGGAACAGCTTTAAGAGAAATACAACCAAAGGCTGTATTAATTACAGGTTATAATCACCGTTTATACCAAGCCGCATTTTATCAAGCTTGGAAATGGCAAACTTCAATTTTATTACGAGCAGAAACAACAGATCATGCTATTCAACGAAGTAAAATTAAATCTTGGATACGCGATCGCACCTTATCCTTAATTTATCAGAATTGTTTTAAATTACTCCATGTTGGTCAAAATTCTGAAACCCATTTTCAACGCTTAGGAGTTCCAGATACAAAACTCATTTTCTCTCCTTATTGTGTTAATACTCAATCATTTCAACTAGAAGCGGCTGATCGAAAATTATTAAGAAATACTACTCGTGAGCAATTAAATATCACAAATACAGAAAAAGTTTTTCTCTTTTCAGGTAAACTCAGTTATAGAAAAGGTGTAGATTTAATTTTATCAGCAATTGCAAAATTGCCTGAAGAAATTAAAAATCAGTTAGTAGTGTTATTTTTAGGGAATGGAGAATTAAAATCCCAACTAGAAAACCAAGCCGAAACTTTGCCCAATACAAAAGTGCATTTTCTCGGTTTTCAGAATCAAAGGCAACTAAGTAATTATTATCATGCAGCAGATATGTTAATACTACCTAGTCGCTATTCAGAAACTTGGGGATTAGTAGTGAATGAAGCGTTACATCATGGACTCCCTTGTATTGTCTCTCAAGCCGTAGGAAGTGCGCCAGATTTAATCAAACCTGGTATAACTGGTAATATTTTTGAAACAAATTCTGTTGATAGTTTGGCTAAAACCATAGAAGATAGCTTGTATTTGTGCAATAACTCTGAGATTCAAAAGCAGTGTCAACTACAAGTTAGTAATTATTCTGTTCAAAAAGCTGCCGAAGGCATAGCACAAGCTTATAGTTCACTCTGCTAAAAAAAATTAACTATTGTGAAATTATTGATTATTGGTTTACCAGGTACTACTCATATAGGTGGTACTTTTTTAAAAGTTGCTCACAATCTGCATCTAAATCCGAAATTTATCAATGTTGATTTAGCCTATCAAGCCCCTAAATGGCTAAAAACCATTAATTGGCATCTGCGAGGTAGATATCCATCAAATTTGAATACATTTAGCCAAGATATAGTTAAACAATGTATTAACCTTCAACCTCAATGGTTATTAACCACAGGAATAGCTGCTGTTAACCATTTAGCCCTACAACAGATTGGTGAAATGGGTATTCAAAGGTTAAATTTTCTCACCGATGATCCTTTTAACCCTGCTCACTACGCACCCTGGTTCTTTAAAGCATTACCCTATTATGACATTGTTTTTTCCCCCCGTCGTGCTAATATACAAGATCTGCTTAACGCAGGTTGTCCGAGAGTAGAATATCTACCATTTGGTTATGATGATGAATTATTCTATCCCGAAGACCCATCTAAAATTAACCCAGATGCAACCGTTCCCGATGTTGTTTTTGCAGGAGGGGCAGACAGAGACCGTGTACCTTACATAAATGCTTTAATAGAATCAGGTATCAACTTAGCCCTATATGGCAGTTATTGGGAAAAATACCCAGAAACTAGAGCTTACACTCAGGGACAAGCAGATGTTACCACCCTGAGAACCGCAATCAGTCGTGCTAAAATCTCTCTGTGTTTAGTTAGAAGAGCAAATCGTGATGGTAATTGTATGCGAACTTTTGAAGTGCCTGCCATTGGTTCATGTATGTTAACAGAAGATACCCCAGAACATCGAGAAATTTTTGGCAAGGAAGGCGAAGCAGTAGTTTACTTTAATACAATCCCAGAAATGCTAGAAAAAACCCATTGGTTATTAGATCATGAACAAGAACGCCAACGTTTAGCACAAAATGCCCATGTACTGATTACTCAAGGGAAGAATACTTATGGAGATAGACTAAAAACAATCTTATCTATTTAGGCTGACCGGAACGTAGTGGAGGGAAGAATCTTGATTTTTCGTGAAGTTGTGAGATACTTCATTCCGCTATCGCTACATACCCTACGGGAAGCAAGCTACAGTATGACATTTTAGACTTCTGGTGACATCCTCTCAGAAAAGGATGTAGAAATGATTCTTAATTTATTAAAAGAAGAAGGCAGAATGATTATTAGTCTTATTAAAAAACTAGAAAATTAATTTTTTTCCCTGTTCCCTGTTCCCTGTTCCCTGTTCCCTTCTCTCAACTTCTCGGTTTAGCATAACAAGTACCTAAGAACCTCTATTTAATAACTATTAATCAGCATTAAACTCATAAATATGACACCATTAAAAATAGCTGTTGTTGTCCACGGTCGCTTTCATGCTTTCGACTTAGTTAGAGAATTAATTAAGCAAGGAAATGATGTTACTGTATTTACTAACTATCCTAAATACATATTAGAGAAATTTGGTATTCCTCCAGTTCATGTTCGTAGTTTTTTATTACATGGCATTTGTAGCCGCATCTTTCACAAGTTAAATCAGTTATTACCTATACCTAGTTTTGAACCCCTACTTTCTCCCTTATTTTCCAAATGGGCTAGTGACAATATATCCCAAGAAGATTATGATGTTGTTCATTGCTTTAGCGGTGTGGCTGAAGAATTATTTATATCCTTACAGACTAAGGATAAAACCCTATCTACTTTAGTTAGAGGCTCTGCTCATATCGTAGTTCAGAAACAACTATTAGCAGCAGAAGAAACCCGTGTAAATTCACTTACAAATTCACCTTTAAAGATAGATCAGCCCAGCGATTGGATAATAGCTAGAGAAAAAAGAGAATATAAATTAGCAAGTCTAATAATTGTGCTTTCTCAGTTCGCTCAAACATCTTTTATTGAGCAAGGTATTGAACCCCAAAAAGTAAAAGTTCTTCCTCTTGGCGCTCAGTTGAGTTTATTTCGTCCCGATCCAAAAGTAATTCAAGACCGCTGTCAAAGAATTTTATCTGGACAACCGTTAAGGGTTTTATTAGTTGGTACTTTTTCCTTACGAAAAGGTGCAATTGACTTCGTTGAAATTGCTAAAAATGCTGGTTCTAATTTCCAGTTTAAATTTGTGGGAACAATAGCCCATGATGCCCGTTTTTTATATCAAACCAATCATCAATATATTGACTTTATTTCTAAACAACCTCAATCCAAACTTCCTCAGCAGTATGCAGAAGCAGATATATTTATCTTTACCACAATAGAAGATGGTTACGCTGTTGTGTTATCCCAAGCACAAGCCGGAGGCTTACCGATTTTAGCAACCACCAATTGTTCAGCACCAGATTTCATAGTAGAAAATGAAACTGGATGGATCTTACCAATTCGCAGCCCCGATGCTTTTATAGACAGGCTAAAATGGTGTAACGAGCATCGTCAAGAATTAGCAGATATGGTACAGAAAATATACCAAGACTTTCAACCGCGAGATTGGACTGATGTTGCCCAAGATTTTACTCTAATTGTCGGAGATTATTTACACCAAAGACAAAAGTAACTTCATGGAAAATCGCTCCGAGTTAATTATCTGGCTGGTGATTTGGGTAGTAATATGTGCTACTGTAATCCGCAACCAATGGAGTCGTAAAGTTCCTAGTGTTGGTTTACCCCTTGCCTACTTATTATCCCTGTCAATGATTCATTTTTTTGGAGGAATTATCTACGCTTTACCTTGGTATAACGCCAAAAGTGCCTACTTGTTGCAATCAGGGGCTTCCTATGCGGAAGTTTCCGCTGGTTTCATCGAAAGCGTCTACGGTGTCATAGGCTTTGGTTTAGGTAGCACCATTTTAGCTAACTGGATACTAGGCACATTTAAACCAAGTTGGCTCAGACAAACTCCCCAAAACCCTGACTTGCAATTACCCAAACAGTTGCTACAAGTAGGGTTCTTTTTCATGCTGATTATCACTCCTACTATTGGTAGTTTACCCGGTTTTCAGGGTTTTAGTACGTCAGGGGTTTACCTATTTGTTGTATCATTATGTTTGGCTTGTTGGAAAGCATGGCATCAGCAAGATAAAAAAGCTTTTTTCTTCTGGCTTGCTGTCAGTTGTAGTATCCCCCTAATTACCATTAACCTTCTCGGTTTTATTGGTTATGGTGCTGCGGCTACCCTAGTTATACTCATTTTTATATCCAGTTTTTATCGTCCCCGTTGGCATATTTTAATCACCGGATTTTTGGTATTCGTTTTAGGACTATCTGTATTTGTTACCTACCTCAGAGATAGAATAGAAATTAGAGCCACAGTATGGGGGGGACAGGGTTTAGAAGCAAAATATGAACGAATGGTTAATACCTTTAGCAACTTTGAAATCATTGACTTTACTAACCAATCACACTTAGAAGCCATTGACCAAAGGCTAAATCAAAATGGACTTGTTGGCAAATCTATTTACTACATTAATAGTGGACAAGCAAGTTATGCTTTAGGTGGAACGTTATTAGACGCACTGACTGCACCTATTCCTCGACTTCTATGGCCTGACAAACCTAGCTTTGGTGGCAGCGGAAGAACTGTTAGCGTATATACAGGACAAAATTTTGGGGCTGGTACTAGTGTGGGTGTGGGGCAAGTTTTAGAATTTTATCTCAATTTCGGGTCTACAGGGGTTTTTATCGGCTTTATGGTTTTTGGCATAATCATCAGAATTGTTGATATTACGGCAGCTTATAAATTATTATATGGCAATTGGTTAGGGTTTGCTTCTTGGTTTTTACCGGGGTTGTCCATGCTCCAGCCGGGGGGTGCATTAACAGAAGTTACAGCTGCTACCGCAGCTGCGGTAGTGTTAATGATTCTCATTAGAAGATTTGTGCTGACAAAATCCTCAAAGTTAAAATTCCGGCAACTTAATAGTGAACATTAATGAAAAATCAAAGTGGCCTTCAACCAAAACATCGTTTTCACCTCTGGTTGCCCAACTTATTTGAATTTAAAGGTGGAATTCAAACCTACTCAGCTTTTTTCCTCCAAGCAATTCAAAATCTTTACCCTGATGCTGAGTATGACATATTTATCAAGCATGACAAAAAGCCTTCCTCAGATTTTACCAGTGTAGCCAAAACTAGATTTCATTGCGCTGGAACTATACCACTTTCCCTGCGAACTCCTGGCTTTGCTGCTCAATTATTTGGACAGGGAATATTACAAAATCCTGATGTAATAATATCTACCCATTTAAATTTTACCCAGGTAGCCTATCAATTAAAAAGACTTCGGGGAATTCCCTATTGGACAATAGCTCATGGCGTGGAAGCTTGGAACATTGACAACCCCAAATTACTAAACGCCCTACATCATGCCGATCGCATTTTAGCAGTTAGTCGGTACACAGGCGATCGCCTCCTCAAAGAACAAAACCTTAACCCTCAAAAAGTATCCATACTTCCTAACACATTTGATGCTGATAAATTTCTACCTGCACCTAAACCCACCTATTTATTAGAAAGACATCAACTCAAACCAGAACAACCGATAATTTTAACAGTAGCTAGATTATCAGCTTCAGAACAGTATAAAGGTTATGACCAAATTATCCGAGCTATGCCCAAAATTCGCTCGCTGATTCCTGATGTTCATTACATTATTGTTGGTAAAGGTGATGATAAATTCAGAATTGAGCAGTTAATTACCGAATTAAAATTAGAAACTTGTGTGACTTTAGCTGGCTTCGTTCCTGATACTGAACTTGCCGATTATTACAATCTTTGTAATCTTTTTGCTATGCCCAGTAAAGGGGAAGGTTTTGGTATAGTTTACTTAGAAGCATTAGCTTGTGGTAAACCCGTGTTAGGAGGTAATCAAGATGGTGCTATAGATGCCCTATGTCATGGTAAACTAGGGGCATTGGTTAACCCTGATGACATAGATCAAATTGCTGAGAATATTATTTTAATTCTCCAAGGTACATATCCTAATTCATTCATATATCAACCCCAATCTTTACGCCAAATGGTAATTGATACCTTTGGTTTTGGGCAATTTCAAAAAGGCGTTGCTGAATTGGGATATGATATTAATTTCGCGCCAAGACGCAAAGTAGCAAAGACGCAAAGTTTCAAATTTTGAATTTCTAAATTTCATACCTGAATTCAGCAACGCCCAAAAATTACTTAAATATCAATTATTTATATGTGTGGTATAGCAGGTATTCTCAACATAAATCCTGAGCATCAAAACCTAGAAACAATAATTCATAGGATGCAAACGGCTATACAACATCGTGGGCCAGATGATGCCGGGATTTATGTTTCTACAGATAAACAAGCAGCTTTAGCCCACACTCGACTTTCTATTCTTGATCTTTCTGCTGCTGGACATCAACCCATGTCTAGCAATGATGGGCGGTATTTAATCACTTTCAATGGAGAAATTTACAACTTTCAACAACTACGACAAAATCTAATTTCCCAAGGTGAAAAATTCCATTCCCAAACCGATACAGAAGTAATTCTTAAACTATACCAAAAACTGGGTAGAAACTGTGTTCATCATCTCCGGGGAATGTTTGCTTTTGCCATTTGGGATGATTTAGAAAAAACTTGTTTTCTAGCTCGTGATCCTTTAGGCATTAAACCCCTGTATTATTGGAATTATGGTAGTAATTTAGTTTTCGCTTCTGAACTAAAAGCAATTTTAGCATCTGGTTTACCTACGGCTAATTTGTCCATAGCAGGATTATATAGTTATTTAACTACTGGTTCTGTTCCTGAACCACACACTTTAATTGCTGATATTCACTGTTTAGCTGCTGGAAATTGGCTATATTGGCAAAATGGAACTATTACCCAAAAACAGTATTGGCAAATTAACTTTACCCCTGAAGTAATTTCCCCTTTAGAAGCGCAAGAAATAGTCAAGACTGCTTTAGTAGATTCCATTAAACATCATTTTATCAGTGATGTACCCGTGGGGATTTTTCTCAGTGGTGGTATTGACTCCACCACTGTTCTTGCTTTAGCAACCAAACACCAAGAATCAGAATTATCTACCTACTCTATCGCTTTTGCTGAATCACAGTGGAATGAAGGAGAATTAGCGCAAAAAATCGCCAATCATTTTGGAGCTAAACACACAGAATATCAAGTTACCTCCTCCTTTGCTAAGAGCATATTACCGGATTTCCTCACAGCAATAGATCAACCAAGTATTGATGGTTTTAATACATTTTGTGTATCTAAAGTTGCCCATGAAAATGGCATGAAGGTAGTATTATCTGGTTTGGGTGGGGATGAAATTTTTGGTGGTTACAAATCATTTCAAAAAGTTCCTCAAATGGTAGAATTGAGTAAAAAATTACATATATTACCTTTGATCAGCCAGGGTTTAGGTACTGGTTTAGCACATTGGGGAAATTCACCAAAAATCAAACGTTTGGGAGACTTTTTAAAACAACCTCCGAGTTTTGTAGCTGCTTATCGTAGTTTTCGAGGAATTTTTTCCCATACAGAAGCTTGTCAAATTATTAATCAATTATCAATAAGCATCCCAATATTACCCCCCTTAGTCCCCCCTTATCAAGGGGGGAAACCGGAGTCTAGTCCCCTCCCCTTGCTAAGGGGAGGGTTAGGGTGGGGTTCTACTCCAGAAGATGAAGTCAGCTTTTTAGAAATAACTGGCTATATGCGTAATCAATTACTGCGAGATAGTGATGTCATGAGCATGAATTGGGGTTTAGAATTGCGTGTTCCTTTTGTTGATCAAAGTCTCATAGAAGCGGTTGCACCTATTCCTAGTAATATTCGTTTAGCCGGTGGTAAACAACTCTTAACACAAGCAATCACAGAAATACCTGATTGGGTGGTAAATCGTCCCAAAAAAGGGTTTTATTTCCCCTTTGAAACCTGGATGGATAATGAATTTGGTGATTTTTTCCAAAACATAAATATACCAGCAAATATACCTCTTAAACCTTGGTATCGTCGTTGGAGTTTAGCAATGTTGAAATATTGGTTGGAGCGGACAATAAAATGAAAGTTCTCCATATCATTCCTTCCGTCAGTCCGGTACGCGGTGGACCGAGTCAAGCAGTTTTAGACATCGTGAGAGTTTTAAGAAAGACTGGTGTTGATGCGGAAATTGTTACTACTAACGATCATGGCGCGGAATTACTCAATATACCTTTGGGGAAATGTACAGATTACCAACAAGTTCCAGTGTGGTTTTTCCCCCGTTTTTCTCCCTCTATTCATGCTATTAGAGAATTTGCATTTTCTGGGGATTTCACTATTTGGTTGTGGCAGAATATTCACAATTATGACTTGTTACATATTCATGCTATCTTCTCTTATACTTCTACAGTAGCAATGGCGATCGCTCGTTTTCAAAAAGTTCCCTATATCGTTCGTCCTTTAGGACAACTATGTAAATGGTCTTTGCAGCAAAGTGCAAGTAAAAAACAGATATATCTCAAGCTCATAGAAAAATCAAATATCAATCACAGTCAAGCAATTCATTTCACCTCTGTTGTAGAACAACAGGAAGCTTTAGAGTTAAATTTAACTGCCCCAGGCTTTATTATACCTCATGGTATTTCTATTTCACCCATAGTTCCTAATGCTCGTCAAAAGCTACGAGAATACTTGAATTTACCAATAAATGAACCAATTATTTTATTTTTATCTCGTCTACATCCCAAAAAAGGTTTAGATTTATTAATTACAGCATTAGGCAAATTAGCTAATTATCAATTTACATTAATTTTAGCAGGTAGTGGTGATCCAGAATATGAAAATGAACTCAAGTCTTTAATAGCTGCTCAAGCTATAGAAAAGCATACACATTTTACAGGATTTGTACAAGGAGAATTGAAAGATTTATTAATACAAGGATCAGACCTTTTTGCTTTAACTTCCTATTCAGAAAATTTTGGTATATCAGTTTTAGAAGCTTTAGGTGCAGGTTTGCCAGTTTTAGTTACTCCAGGAGTGGCTTTATCTGATATCATCCAAGAAAACAAGATTGGTTATGTTACAGAACTCGATGTAGACGCTATCTGTGTGAGTATACGGCAGTTTTTAGATAATCCAATAGCGGCTAAGGAAATGGGCGATCGCGCTTGTCAATTTATATTAGATAATTATACCTGGGATCAGGTTGCACAAAAAATGATCTCTGTTTATGAGGATATTATTAAAAGTAATAAACATTTATATACGAGAACCGCTACATGAGAAACGAATAATTCTGAATTTTTATATCAAGACAACAATGTTGTAATGGGTAGGAGCATAATAGCTAAAATGATATTAACTTGATTAATGTAATACTCCTGAGAATCAATGAAAACAACATCATCTTTCAAAATCAGAAATTTCCACACAGTTCCAGTAGAAACAACACCATAAATTTCTGCTAAAGGATGATGTTCTTGTTGATTAAATATTTGGGCGGCTACCATTTCAGCAATACATTGTCCTAAACCACCCTTAATGTTTTCATTTTTAGCTTCCACAATCGTCACTACTGGTACACTAATAAAATACTGTTCCTTTGAGCAACTAATGATATAGTCACAATAACCAGATAAGCCTTTTTCTTGATCAACATCAAATTCAGTACCAGAAAATAAACTGACTTGATAGTTAGCTAGACGACGTAATTCTGCTAACACAGGAGCAATTAAAAATTCAGAACGAGCTTTTTCTGTATTAATAGCAGTTGCCAAAGGTAAGTATTCTTTGAGTGTTTGCTGAAGATAATCAGATAATACCACACCTTCGATTTGGGCAAATAGATTATGATCTTCTTCTATAATTAAGCTGAAAGCCTTTTTAACTTTATCAAGGGTGGTAAATTCACTGTATGACATAAATTCCAGAAATTTAATTAACAAGAGAATCCGAGTAATTTACATACTGTAATTGCCATTGTACCATGACTTCCCCCAGTAATTGATGATGTGGGAGATTATGCTATACTTTACAGCAGTTTTCATGTATTTGAACCACAATTATTAGACCTAACCCCCAACCCCTTCCCTAACAGGGAAGGGGGGTAAATCAAAGCCTCTCTCCTGCAAGGAGAGAGG
>OMJF01000124.1 GCA_900299285.1 Anabaena sp. 54
AAGTCTAAGGGCGATTAGAAATCACATCTACACAGACAAAACCTGCCTACGCAGGTTTCAAATCCTTAATTTTTCCTTAGTCCACGCAGGTGGACTTTGTTTCTATAGTAGCGATTTATAATCGCCATAAACTTTTAAAACATTTTCTAATTCTAAGAGAGAATTATTCAGATTATTAAGAAAAAGATAAAATTATTTGTACTTCTATACCTGATTATTGCGGATAAGTCTGATTTTCTACTGTAAAAGAAAACGTGACATAATTTGTCATTACCATTACAGCGTGAATTGAATTGTTTATGCTTCTTAATTTAGAAAGATTTTATCAGGCTTGTAATCCATCTCGGCCTTTGATGATTGAGAATTTAGACGACCGGGGCTATTATATTGATTTTGCTTCAGTTCGTGGTGGTAAGATCATTGAGGCTTTGTTGCGGACTATTACCAGAATTTCTCCTCATACACCAACTTGTCAACTATTTACTGGACATTTGGGTTGTGGGAAATCTACGGAACTGTTAAGGCTTAAAGCAGAGTTAGAAGCGCAAGATTTTCATGTGATCTATTTTGAGTCCACCCATGTTTTAGAGATGGTGGATATAGATATTACAGATATTCTTTTAGCGATCGCTCTTTTGGTTAGTAAAAGCATGGAAGCAATGAAACTCCGTATTCAACCTACGTACTTTACTAAATTGTTTAGTGAGGTAGTAGATTTTTTGCAAACACCAATAGAATTAGGTGTAGAAGCAGAATTATCCATAGGTATTGGTAAGATTACCGCTAAAACCAAAGAAAGCCCACACTTACGCAGACGGTTAAGAGACTATCTAGAACCACGGACGGAAAATATCCTCCAATCAATTAACAAAGAACTCATAGATCGGGCTAATTTAGAACTAAAAGCTAGGGGTAAAAAAGGATTAGTAGTTATTGTTGATAACTTAGATAGAGTGGCTATCCGTCCATTACCTTCTGGGCGATCGCTACCGGAATACTTATTTATTGATCGGGGAGAACAATTACGGAAACTGAATTGCCATATGGTTTATACTATACCTTTAGCACTATCATTTTCTAATGATAGCGCCCAACTGCAACATCGTTTAGGAGGGGGACTAGCACCGAAAATATTACCAATGATCCCAGTACGTCAACGTTCTGGGGAAATTAACATGGAGGGACTAGAATTAATGCGACAAATGGTATTAGCAAGAGCATTTCCTCAGAGTTCACCTCCAGAGCGTTTGAATTTAATTACCCAATTATTTGACAATAGTGATAGTCTGGATAGATTATGCTTAATTAGTGGTGGTCATGTCCGCGACCTGTTAGGATTATTATTTGATTGTTTACGAGAACAAGATCCACCCTTTGACAGCAATTGTGTAGAATTGGTGATCAGAAGACAACGAGATTATCGTGTTAATGCCATTGATATGAGTGAGAGTGAATTAATATTTCAGGTAATCCAAGAACAACGAGTTAAAGGAGATATAGAGTACGAGCTTTTATTACGTAGTTTATTTGTATTTGAGTATCGTGATCACCAGGGAGTTTGGTTTGCAATTAACCCAGTTTTAGCAGAAACCGAAAAATTTAAATCATGGTTAAAAAACAGCAAGCAGATGATATAATCGCTGCGAATAAACAGTCATTGCGTAGTTTAGACAGAGCCATTACCTTTTCTAAAAATCAGTTTTCAGTCATCTTATTATGTTGTAACTATAAATTTTTGCATGAATTAATCCGGGAACAACTAGTAGAAATTGGTTGGGGAAATGACAAACTCCAAATTATCACTTTAGATAAAAAAACCACAAGTTTATATACAACAATTCAAGCACAAATCAGCTTAACCCAACCGGCTGGATTAATGATTATCGGGTTTGAATTAGTTGATGAAATAAACGATCTTTTGCGTTCTATTAATCAGATCCGGGATGAATTTCGCAAATGCTATCAAATGCCTATCATTTTCTCGGTAAATGATCAAATTTTAGCTAAAATTTGGCAGTTAGCTCCTGATTTTGCCAGTTGGGCGGCCACACCAATTAGATTTCAAATGACCGCAGCAGGGTTGATAGAACTTTTGCAACAAGAAACCGAAAATTTGTTTACTGAAATTTTAGAGGGTGACTATACTCAGAGCAATCATCTGCCGCTACAAAAAATATGGACAAGTAAGAATCAACTCCATTATGCAATTTTTGAATTGGAGAACTGGGGAATAGAAATAGAACCGGAATTAAGTTACAGTTTAGACTTTGTTTTTGGCATAGATGATTATATCAATAATCGAATTTATTCTGCTTTAAATAATTTTCAAAAAAGTTTGCATTTTTGGGATCAACAGGAAAATTTATTTAGTGAAAGAGAAAATACAGAGAAATGTATTAAGAGTTGTGGCGATTGCTATCGGGACAAAGATAATTTTGCTCTTGACTACAAGTATCTTTTAAAAAAGGCAATTTTATTATTGTACATTGGACTATGCTTTTATCGTCTTGCTAAACAAAATAAAAGAGCAAGTAAGTGTAATTTGCAATCAGCCAAAACAAATTTTTCCCAATCTTTTAAGATATTAGAACTTACTGGATGTGGAAAATTAGTATCTGAATTTATTAGGCAATTAGCAGAAATTTTATATATTTTAGAAGAATGGACAGAATTACAGGTTGTTGCTGAAAAATCCCTAGAATTACATCGAATATATGGCTACAAAATTCAATTAGCTTGTGATTATAATATTTTAGCACATATAGCTTTGCATAATTCAAATTCAACCCAGGCTAGTATTTTAGCATATACATCATTACTATACTTAGAAAAAGCCAGAAATAACCAGGAATTAAATCATTATTTATTACCTCTACTATTAGAACAAATTTATATGTTAACCCTAGCCCAAGCACTTAATAATCTGGGAAAAACAACCAAAGCAGCAGAATATATAGAGCAAGCATCTTACAAATTATTATTAGCTTTAGAAAGTAGTGAATATGAATATGATATATATCGTTATATTAACTTATTGGATCTTTTGAGATCTCTATACTTTCAAGCGGGTCAGTATCTTCAATCCCATATTATTAAACAAAAACTCAATTCTCTAGATCAACAATATGGTTTTGTGCCATTTATCGGTGCGGGATGTTTAAAACCACAGAAAAGAGTCACCAACCCTGGTTTAATATCTAGGTTAGAAAATAGTAGCATAGCGTTAGAAATTACTGCTTCTGGCAGAGAATATGACGTTAATAACTTAATTGGTAAAATTAGCCGTGCTGACCAAAAATTGATAATCCTTCATGGACCTTCAGGCGTAGGTAAAAGTTCTCTAGTTACTGCTGGCTTAGTTCCCGCACTGCAAAACGGTAGTGTAGGTGATCAAATTGCAGTACCAGTTGTTGTCCAAGTATATACAAATTGGTTACAAGAATTAGGGAAATCCTTGACTAAAGCCATGTTGAAAATGATGAATAAATCAGCGATAGAAATAGAATCTCCAACTGATATTCACCCAGATATGAATGTTGATATCATTTACCAACAACTACGAAAAAATGCAGATAATCATCTAATTACAGTTTTTATATTTGACCAATTTGAAGAATTTTTCTTTGGTGATACAGACGGTCATAAAAAACAAGAATTTGATAAATTTATTAGTGATTGTTTAACTATATCATTTGTAAAAGTTATTCTAACCTTGCGCGAAGATTATTTACATCGTCTGCTGGATTTTAAATATGTTTCATCAATAGAAGCAATTAATAATAATATCTTGTCCAAAAATATTCGTTATCAAATTAATAATTTTTCTGCTGAAAATGCCAGACAACTTATTGAAAACCTAACTGAACGTTCCCATAAATTACATCAACAATCACAACTCAAATTAGAACCAGCCTTAATTGATGCTTTACTGGCTGATTTATGTTCAGAAGTTGGTGAGGTTCGCCCCATAGAATTGCAATTAGTGGGCGCACAATTACAAGATAAATGTATAACTACACTGGCACAATATCAACCCTATCGCCCAAACAAGTTAATTCAGGAATATATTCAAGAATTGATTAAAGAATGTGGACAAGAAAATGAACGGTCTGCTCTGCTAGTTTTATATTTATTAACCGACGAAAATCATAAAAGACCCTTTAAAACCCATGCAGAATTAAAAGCAGAATTGTCAGAATTAGAAGACCCCAGTAATTTGGATCTAATTTTAAGTATTTTGGTTAATTCAGGATTGGTTGTTATCTTTCATAATTCTCCCAAGCAATATCAATTAATTCACGATTACTTAGTAGACCTAATTCGTCATTTAGAAGAACAGGAATCTGGACTACAAACACAAATTAATCAATTGCGAGATAAGGTTAAAAATAGCTATCAAGAAATTGAACGGCTCAGAGGTGAATTAAGCAAAACAGAAGAGAAGGTTACTTTAGTAGAGACTCAACACCAACAGGGAGATAATTTACTTACAGAAATAAGAGAATTACGTCAGCGAGAGGAAGAAACTCAAATAAAAATTGAACGTCTAAGAACTGAACTAAGAGAAAAAGAGTTAATTGAAAAATTAGTAGAAAGTCAGAAAAAACAACATTTGAATGCAATTAGATTAAATATGGCTTTGAAAATTGCCTTAACAGCTTCTATTATTGCTATTTTTAGTTTGGTTAGTTCTGTAATTACCTCCAGGAATAGTGAAATACAAACCTTAAGTGCATCGAGTGAAACTTTATTTGCTGCTCAAAAAGGTATTAATGCTCTCAAAGAAAGTTTAAAAGCCGGTCAAACATTAAAACAAACCTTATGGGTAGATGCTTCTACTAGAGAAAAAGCACTAACCGCAATGTACCAAGCAATTTATGGAGTCAAAGAACGTAATCACTTAGAAGGTAATTTATCGGCGGTGAAAATGGTATCATTTAGCAATGATAAATCTTTAATAGCTTCCGCAGGTGCAGATACAAAAATTAATCTTTGGAGTCCTTGTGGTCGTTTATTAAAAACTTTATCGGGTCATGAATCTGTAGTTAATAGTGTTAATTTCAGTTCTGATAGTCAAATGCTAATTTCTGCTAGTCAAGACAACACAATTAAACTGTGGAATCGTAACGGTGAGTTACTGAAAACTTTACTAGGTCATAGTTCTGTAGTCAATAGCGCTAGTTTTAGTCCTGATGGTCAAATTATCGCCTCTGCAAGTACAGATCAGACAATAAAATTGTGGAATCGAGAAGGTAAACTAATCAAAACTTTACTAGGTCATAAAGATGCTGTTTTGGCTGTAGCTTGGTCTAGTGATGGTAAAATTTTGGCTTCTAGCAGTAGCGATAAAACAATAAAATTGTGGAATAGAGAAGGTAAACTAATTAAAACTTTACCAGCCCACGAAGATGCTGTTGTCAGCATAGCTTGGTCTGGTGATGGTAAAATTCTGGCTTCTGCAAGTTTAGATAAAAAAATCAAATTATGGAATCGAGAAGGTAAATTACTGAAAACTCTGGCTGGACACAGCGGTGGTGTTATCGCTGTCAATTTTAGTGGTGATGGTCATACTCTGGCATCTGCTAGTATGGATGAAACAATCAAACTTTGGAATCTGAATGGTAATTTATTAGGAACGCTGCGAGGACATGATAATTGGGTAAATAGCGTTAGTTTCAGTCCTGACGGCCGAAGTTTAGCCTCTGGTGGTAGGGATAAAACTATTATTTTATGGCGTTGGGATAGTTTAATTTTGCGTAATCCCCAGGAAAATAACGATTGGGTAACAAGTATTAGTTTTAGTCCTGATAGTAGCGTTGTTGCAGGTGCTGGTCACGACGAAACTATAAAAATCTGGAATCGAGATGGTAAATTACTCAAAACTTTGGTGGGTCATCATGATCAAATTTGGGGTGTAGCTTGGTCAGGTGATGGTAAAATTATAGCTTCTGGGAGTAGCGATAAAACTGTAAAATTGTGGAATCGAGATGGTAAATTATTAAAAACTTTGGTTGGTCATAAAGATGTGGTTTTAGCTGTAGCCTGGTCTAGTGACGGTAAAATTCTCGCTTCTGGGAGTAAAGACAAAACTATCAAATTATGGAATCGAGATGGTAAATTATTAAAAACTTTGATTGGTCATACTCATGCTATTAATTGGGTTAGTTTTAGTCCTAATGGTAAATTATTAGCTTCTGCTAGTGATGACAAATTGGTTAAACTCTGGACAAGTGAGGGCGAAATCATCAAAAATTTAGCAGGCCATACTCGCGGAGTAAATGGTGTAGCATGGTCGCCTAATGGTGATGTTTTAGCTTCGGTTAGTCTTGATGGTATGGTCAATATTTGGGGTGAGAATGGTAAATTAATAAAAACACTAAGGGGATCTGGTGATGGTTTTATTGGTGTTAGTTTTAGTCCAGATGGTAAAACTTTAGCAGTAAACAGTGCTCGTCAAGTTAAGTTGTGGAATAGAGAGGGTATTTTACTGATGTCTTTAAAAGGTGATGATGAAGAATTAACTGGTGTCAGTTTTAGTCCAGATGGTAAGATATTAGCTGCTGGTAGTAGTGGAGGTAGGATAATTCTTAGGAAATTGTCAGATATTACATTAGAAAGTTTATTGAAAAGTAATTGCAAGATATTACATGAT
>OMJF01000125.1 GCA_900299285.1 Anabaena sp. 54
AATTAACGTCTTATTACCCTCAGTCATGGCGCGAATAGCCAGCCCCTTCGTCGTTCCGCAGTCAATCTCCCGAACAATCACATCCTGAGAAACATCCACCAACCGGCGAGTTAAATAACCAGAATCCGCTGTTCGCAAAGCCGTATCTACCAGCCCCTTCCGCGCCCCATAACTAGAAATAATATACTCCGTAACCGTCAACCCTTCCCGGAAATTAGTCTTAATAGGTAAATCAATAATTTCTCCTTGAGGATCTGCCATCAAACCTCGCATACCCACCAACTGCCGCACCTGAGAAATATTTCCCCGCGCACCAGAAAAAGCCATCATGTAAACAGAGTTTAAAGGATTGGTTTTTTTAAAGTGAGTAACAACCTCATCCTTCAAAGACTCCGATGTACTATTCCAAGTATCAATCACCTTTTGGAAACGTTCTACTTCCGTAATTTCTCCCCGTTGATAACGTTCTTCCGTAGCCAAAATTTCCGTTTCCGCCGCTTCCAGTAAATCCTTCTTAGAAGGCGGAATCATTAAATCATCAACACTAATAGATACCCCCGCCTTAGTCGCATACCGAAAACCCAAATCCTTGAGCTTATCAGCCATTACCGCCGTTCGCGCCGTTCCATAGTGAGTAAACGCCCAAGAAATCAAATCTCTCAGTTTACCCTTATTAACCACAAGATTGCGAAAAACTGCTTTAGTTGTCATAATTTTTTCCTTTGTTCTTTGTCAGTTGTCCGTTGTTAGTTGTTGGTGGTCAGACTAATTAAGCGTCTATCGCTTCTTGAATTGCCTTGTTATAAATCGCCCTTCCAGGAGTTGTATAAATATATTGAGAAATTAAATTCCCTTGAGCATCTTCACGAACACGACGGAACTTATACCTTAGAGTCCTTCCCCGTAGTTTACCTGACTCATCCCTATCCTCTATAACTTCCAAAGGTTCAGAATCTGGTTCTCCCGAATCAATTTCCCCATCAAAACGTACATAAATATAGGCATGAAGGTCTACCTGTTTCGCTTCATAAGCCATAATCACATCATCCAAAGAAGAAAAATATTTACCTGCCCCCTTAGTAGCCTGGGGATTTTCCGCCGTCAAATAATACGCTCCTAACACCATATCTTGACTAGGCGTAACAATAGGCCTACCGGTAGCAGGAGACAAAATATTATTACAAGCCAACATCAACAACCGCGCCTCCGCCTGACTTTCCAAAGACAAAGGCACATGAACAGCCATTTGGTCTCCATCAAAATCAGCATTAAAAGCCGGACAAACCAAAGGATGTAATTGAATAGCTCTTCCTTCCACCAAAATCGGTTCAAAAGCTTGAATTCCTAACCTGTGTAACGTCGGCGCTCGATTTAACATTACCGGGTGTCCCTCAATCACTTCCTGCAAAACATCCCAAATACAGGGGTCATTGCGAGCAATCAACTTTTTCGCCGCCTTGATATTATTCACCATACCCGAACGAATCAAGCGATTAATCACAAACGGCTGAAACAACTCAATAGCCATTTCCCTTGGTAGTCCGCATTGATGGATTTTTAACTTAGGTCCAACCACAATCACAGAACGTCCAGAATAGTCCACCCGTTTACCCAACAGATTTTGTCTAAACCGTCCCTGCTTACCCTCAATAATATCCGACAAAGACTTCAGCGGACGATTATTAGCACCCACCACGGTCCTACCACGACGACCATTATCAATTAAAGCATCAACAGCTTCTTGTAACATTCGCTTCTCATTACGGACAATAATTTCCGGCGCTAATATTTCCTGAAGCCTAGACAAACGATTATTACGATTAATCACCCGACGGTACAAATCATTCAAATCACTAGTAGCAAACCTACCCCCATCTAATTGCACCATAGGACGTAAATCTGGAGGAATCACCGGAATCACCTCTAAAACCATCCACTCCGGCTTAGAACCAGTAGCAATGAAATTATCAATCACCCGCAAACGTTTAATCAACTTCGCCCGCTTTTGTCCCTTCGCATTAGCAATTTCCTCCCGTAAAGCCTCCGCTTCCTGCTCCAAATTAATATCCGCCAAAAGCCGTAATAGCGCCTCCGCACCAATACCCACTTCCACACCCTCTAACTGAGAATCTTCACTATAGATAGCATCCTCAATTTCTAGCCACTGGTCCTCACCCAGAAGCTGTTTATAAGTCAAAGTATCGGCATTACCAGGTCGTAATACACAGTAAGAATTAAAATAAACAATTTGCTCCACATCCCGCAGCGGCATATCCAAGAGAATAGCAATATAACTAGGAATACCCTTGAGATACCAAACATGAGCCACCGGAGCAGCTAACTTAATAAAACCCATTCTGTGACGACGGACACGAGACTCCGTTACCTCTACACCGCAGCGCTCGCAAACTATACCTCTATGCCGAACACGCTTATATTTACCACAGTGACACTCCCAGTCCTTAGCAGGTCCAAAAATGCGCTCACAAAACAAACCATCCATTTCCGGCTTCAAAGTCCGGTAATTAATAGTTTCTGGTTTTGTTACCTCACCAACTATCTGTCCATTAGGTAAAGTCCGTTCACCCCATTTGCGAATACGCTCTGGTGAAGCTATACCAATTTTTACATAGTCAAATTGATTAGATTGGGCAGGTCTCATAATTTTGTCAGTTATTCGTTGTCAGTTGTTAGTTGTCCGTTGTCAGTTGTCAGTGGTTAGTTGTCAGTGGTCAGTTGTCAGTTGTCAATTGTCAGTGGTTAGTTGTCAGTGGTTAGTTGTTCTTTATCCCTTGTCCATTGTCTTACTACCGACCACCGACCACCGACCACCGACCACCAAACCAATTACCAACCACTAATCATCATCTTCCAATGACTCCAAAGAAAGCGACTCATAAACCGGTCTAGATGGAGTACGACGAGGAGCTAAGTCTGCCATCAAATCTACCTCCACATCCAAAGAACTACCATCTCCTTGAGTCTCTACCTTATGAACCGCAATATCCAAACCCAAAGATTGCAACTCCCGCATTAACACCTTAAAAGATTCTGGAGTACCGGGACGAGGAATAGCCTTACCCTTAACGATCGCATTTAAAGCCTCATTACGTCCTTGCATATCATCAGACTTCACCGTCAATAATTCCTGCAAAGTATAAGCAGCCCCAAAAGCCTCCAGCGCCCAAACCTCCATCTCACCAAATCTTTGTCCACCCTGTTGAGCCTTACCGCCCAAAGGTTGTTGAGTCACAAGAGAATAGGGTCCAGTAGAACGAGCGTGAATCTTATCATCAACCAAATGCACAAGTTTAAGCATATACGCCACCCCCACCGTAACAGCACGGTCAAAAGGTTCCCCAGTGCGACCATCATAAACCATGATTTTGCCGCAATTTTCCGGGTTATACACCCAATCCCTACTGGTTTCGTCCCTAGCCTCCTGAAGTTTGCCATGCACCAAACGCCGAGAAGTTTCTTCCCCATACATTTCATCAAAAGGTGTCACCTTGAACCGCACCCCTAGATTATGTCCAGCCCAACCCAAAAGACATTCAAACACCTGACCCACATTCATCCGGCTAGGTACACCCAAAGGATTGAGAACAATATCCACAGGAGAACCGTCCGACAAAAAAGGCATATCCTCGGCGGGCAGAATGCGAGAAATAATACCCTTATTCCCATGTCTTCCGGCCATCTTGTCTCCAACCTGGATTTTCCGCTTTTGAGCCACATAAACCCTAACCACCATATTTGCCCCTGGTGGTAATTCATCACCTTGTTCCCTAGTAAACAGCCGCACATCAACCACTCGGCCTTTTTCACCATTGGGAACTCGTAGAGAATTATCACGCACATCACGGGCTTTTTCACCAAAGATGGCACGAAGAAGTTTTTCTTCGGGGGGTTGATCTGATTCACCCTTGGGAGTCACCTTACCCACCAGAATATCCCCAGATTCTACCCAAGCACCAATACGGATAATACCCTGCTCATCCAATTGTCTCAGAGCATCCTCACCCACATTAGGAATTTCCCTAGTAATTTCCTCAGGTCCGAGCTTAGTTTGTCTAGCCTCAATTTCATACTTCTCAATGTGGATAGAAGTATAAATATCTTCCTGCACCAAACGCTCAGAAATCAGAATCGCGTCCTCATAGTTGTAGCCCTCCCAAGGCATATAGGCCACAACTATGTTTTGTCCTAAGGCCAGTTCTCCCCCTTCCGTAGAAGAACCATCAGCCAATACCTGACCAGCCACCACCTTCTCCCCAATTCTCACCAATGGTTTTTGGTTCAAACAAGTATCCTGGTTAGAACGTTGATATTTAGAAAGGTTGTATCTAATTTCTTGAGGTTTATCAGTCGTTAATTGTTCATTATCCGTAGTTCGTTTTTCCGCCAATGATGACTGACCACTAATCACCGACCATTGACTACTCACCCGGACACGAATTTCTGTAGCATCCACATACACCACTTCCCCGTCCGTGCGAGAAACTATTACCATCCCAGAGTCTCTCGCCGCTTGTGCCTCCAAACCTGTTCCCACTAAGGGGCGTTCTGGTTTTAACAGAGGTACAGCTTGGCGCTGCATATTAGAACCCATCAACGCTCGGTTAGCATCATCATGTTCCAAAAAAGGAATCATGCTAGTTGCTACAGACACAATCTGCACCGGAGAAACCGCCACATAATCCACCTGTTGGGGTTCTGTAGTTGTCCAGTCTTGACGATAGCGAACGGGTACTTGAGGTCCTTTAATATAACCGTTTTCATCTAAAGGAACATCACCAGTTGCAGTGCGGAGGTCGTCTTCTTCATCTGCCGTCATGTAAACAGGAGGAACATCAAAAAGAACCTTACCGTTTTCCACTGGTCTAAAAGGTGTTTCCAGAAAACCATACTGGTTAACACGCGCATGGGTAGCCAATGAACCAATTAGTCCAGCATTGGGTCCTTCTGGTGTTTCAATAGGACAAATCCGCCCGTAATGGCTGGGGTGAATATCTCGCACTGCAAACCCGGCTCTTTCTCTCGTTAAACCTCCCGGTCCCAAAGCACTGAGTCGGCGTTTGTGGGTCAATTCTGCTAGGGGGTTGGTTTGGTCCATGAACTGACTGAGTTGGCTTGAACCAAAGAACTCTTTAATGGCTGCTACTAATGGTTTGGGGTTAACCAAGGATGCAGGGGTGAGAACTTCAGCATCGGATACTGTCATCCTTTCTCGAATAATTCTTTCTAAGCGGTTTAAACCCACTCTGACTTGGTTTTGCAGTAATTCACCTACGCTTCTGACTCGACGATTTCCAAGGTGATCAATGTCATCTATGCTACCAATATCAAATTCTAGGTTAATCAAGTAATCAATGGCCGCTAAAATGTCCCCAGGGGTGAGGACGCGCATGGTGTCGGGAGCGGAAAGACGGAGTTTTTTGTTGAGTTTATAACGACCAACTTTTCCCAGATCATAGCGTTTAGGATCAAAGAAGCGGGAGTCTAAAAGTTGTTGTCCACCTAAGACTGTGGGCGGTTCACCAGGACGAAGTTTCCGATATAATTCCATTAGGGCTTCTTCTTCGGAAAATTGCCCTTCTTTTTCTATGGTTTTTTGGAAGTATTCTGGATGACGCAAGGCATCAAATATTTCATTATCTGATAGTCCTAGTGCTTTTAAAAGTACCTGGGCTGATAGTTTCCGGGTTTTGTCTATTCGTACCCAAACTAGATCGTTACGATCTGTTTCAAATTTGAGCCATGCCCCCCGGTTAGGTATTAAGCTGGCAGAATAAGTCCGCCGTCCGTTTTTATCTATTTCTGATTTATAGTAAACTCCAGGCGATCGCACAATTTGATTGACTATAACCCGCTCTGCTCCGTTGATAATAAATGTGCCTCTATCTGTCATCAATGGCAAATCGCCAATAAATACTTCCTGTTCTTTAATGTCTCCTGTTTCTTTGTTCAGCAGACGGGTAGGAACATACATCTGTACTGCATAGGTGCTATCTCTACGCTTAGACTCTTCAACGCTGTATTTAGGCTCTTTGAGTTTATAATTATTTCCTAAAAAGTGCAGTTCTAGTTTGCCAGTGTAGTCTGTAATTGGACTAAAGGAGTTCAGTTCTTCTATTAACCCTTCTTCTAGAAACCAGCGAAAACTAGAGCGCTGAATTTCAATTAAGTCTGGTAATAGAAAGGCGGATTCCATATATTTGTCGTTAGTCATGCCTTTACCTTTGTCAACCTGGTTAAACTTGCTGATATTTGGGTTGGTGTAGCCTGAACTTAGGCTTTGTGCTAAAATGTAAATCGGGAATGATGAAGTCTATAATTTGCGGGCAAAAGCCTGCTGTTAGTCTTTGGCTTGGGGAGTTTTTTATACTTCACACTTCATGGTTTGTACTGTATTTAGGTGACTGCGATCTCCCAAAACGGAGGGTTTTGGCGAGGGTGGGATTGTAGGGCGTGGTACTGGGCATAGCATTATAGATTTGATATTGCTATGATTGTCTGGATAAGACAATTACTTTTAAGGATTTTCTATGGGTTAATGGCGATTGAGAGCATCCGTTTGTGAAGATATAAGTGGATGGACAGACAATTTTGGATTTTAGATTTGGTTGTCAAGTAACCATGATTGTTGAGGGCGATTCAGGGGCTTAAAACCAATAATTCACAGGCATTTTACAGTCAATACGATTACATTTACAGAATTTGTTAAGAATTGTTGTCCTTTCTCTATACATTATGACTTAACCTCAATATTTGAGAGTGAGTAATTTTAGCACATTTTTATTTTCTAGATGTATGATGAGTCAAATCAATATTCATCTTTGGTTTGTAATTGTCATCTATAGTGCTAGACCGAATAATTTACAAGCGTTTTCGGTGGTTTTCTGGGCAATTTCCTCTATTGTTTCTCCTCGTAGTTTGGCTAATGCAGCCGCTACATAATAAACATGGGCGGGTTCATTGCGTTTTTCACCGCGTTTAGGTACGGGTGATAAAAAGGGGCAATCTGTTTCTATGAGTAATTTATCGCTACTCACTATAGCTGCGCTTTCTTGAATAGTTATAGCATTTTTAAATGTTACAATTCCGCTAAAGCTAATATAAAAGCCCAAATCTAGAAACCATTGAGTTTCTTCTGGTGTCCCTCCCCAGCAATGCATGACACCCCGTAACCTTTCCCCATACAAATCCCGCCATTTTTGCAATATATCTCTTACTGCTGGTGCTGCATCACGACAATGGATGATCACTGGTAAATTCAGTTCACAGGCGATGGCCAATTGTGATGTAAATACCTCTTGCTGATGCTGATAGTTATCTGCTTTGTAAAAATCCAACCCCATTTCCCCAATGGCTACCACTTGGGAATGAGAACTGGCCAAAGACTTGATCAGGTTAGCAGTTTGGTGATCCCATTTATCAGCATCTAGAGGATGTAGCCCTACAGCAAAGCTGAGTTCAGGGAACTGGGCTGCTATTTGGCTAATGCTGGTAAATTCTTGGGGGTGAACACAGGAATGGACTAATCGGACTACTCCTGCTGCTTGCCACCTAGCGCGGACTGCTGCTAAATCTGGCTGAAAAATGTCAAAGTTAATGTGTACGTGGGTATCTATGAGTTGCATGGCTTGTTAGTTGTCAATGTTCAGTAGTTAGGGATAAACCAACCAGGGCTTTGGCAAAATAGAACATGGGGTAATGTGAACTACCCCTGAGAATGGGGTTTCCTGTTATATTTTGGCAATTGTCCTACAAACCAGGGCAACCACGGGGGGTTTGCCCCTACCGAGGGCAACCACGGGGGGTTTGCCCCTACGGAATTTTTGACTATTGTCTTACAAACCAGGTCTACCACGGGGGGTTTGCCCCTACCGAGGGCAACCACGGGGGGTTTGCCCCTACCGAATTTTTGACTATTGTCTTACAAACCAGGGCTACCACGGGGGGGGTTGCCCCTACGGAATTTTTGACTAAGGCAACTGTCTTACAAACCAGGGCCACCACGGGGGGTTTGCCCCTACGGAATTTTTGACTAAGCCGTGAGGGTTTTTTGTTTGTGAGCCAGTCTTGACTTTTTCCTGGCTCCATTGTTGGGATGAAGCACGCCTTTCTTCACAGCTTTATCAATTTTGCTGTAAGCTTGGGACATTTTTAGTTCTACTTCCTGCTTAAGTTCTGTTGTCGGATTAGCAGCATAAGCTTCTACAGAACTAAAGTATTTCTTCATCAGCGTCTTTACGGCTGATTTATATGCTTTATTACGCAGTCGGTTGCGTTCTGCGATTTGGGCGCGTTTAAGAGCAGACTTTGTATTCGCCACAGTAATTCCAAAAAAGACTATTAATTATGTACACACACTACTAGGTTTAATTAATATAGCATTATTTTCGCCAATGTTATAATTTCCAGAAAAAAATTTTTTATTTGGCCAGAAGGGCTGGAAATTGAGAAGTGGGAAAATAGGGTAAAATAGATAATTACGGAAAAAAGGGGTGTAATTGCGGGAATTAATTGTGGGAGAAGTGTGAAATTTCCTGAATTGGTTGAGTTTTATAAAGTAGTATCAAAAAAAATCCAGGTTAAGCTAGAGGAGAGAATCAGATCCGGGTTGATAACCTAGTCAGACAGGGCGGGGTCAAAAGTCAAGAATCAAAGGTCAAAAAGCTTACATGATGAGCTTTTTAATGAGTTTTGAATAACTTGCTGTTGATGCCATGCTGTAGTGGCAAGTAAAAAGCCTAAACCTGGTTCTGGTTTGATAAGATTGTAAAATTTTGCATTGTCATTACTCCATGCTGCGAATTATTACTGAGCAAGCTGACGTTAGAGCGGAACTGCAAAGGATCTGTGGACGTACCCAGGATGAACAGGTAATTCACAAAGAAGCAACAGTACGCGAAGTGTTGCAAGCGGTGAAGCGCCAAGGGGACAAGGCTGTATTACACTATACAGAGGAATTTGATCAGCAAACCCTAAAACCAGAAGAACTAAAGGTAACAGGCTCAGAATTAGATGCAGCATATCAACAGGTATCTAAGGATTTGCTGCGGTCTATTCGCCTAGCTTGCCAAAAAATAGAGACTTTTCATCGTCAGCGAGTTCCTAAAAGCTGGGTACAATTTGGCGATGATGAGGTAGTATTAGGTAAGCGCTACACACCCGTAGACTGTGCGGGTTTATACATACCAGGTGGTCGGGCTTGTTATCCGAGTACAGTGTTAATGAATGCCATTCCGGCGAAAGTAGCGGGGGTGCCACGGGTGGTGATGGTGACACCTGTGAGAGGAGGTAAAATGGTTAATCCTGCGGTTTTGGTAGCGGCTCAAGAAGCAGGAGTTCAGGAAATTTACCGAATTGGTGGTGCTCAAGCTATTGGGGCTTTGGCTTATGGGACAGAAACTATTCCCAAAGTAAATGTCATTACAGGTCCTGGTAATATTTATGTCACCTTGGCGAAAAAATTAGTTTACGGGACTGTGGGTATTGATTCTTTAGCCGGTCCTAGCGAAGTGCTAATAATTGCTGATGAAACGGCTAATCCCGTGTATGTAGCTGCGGACTTGTTAGCGCAAGCAGAACATGATCCTATGGCTGCAGCGATTTTGGTGACAACAGATGCTATTTTGGCGAAAAAAGTGCAAATCGAGGTAGAAAGACAATTGGTAGATCACCCGCGCCGGATAGATACGGAAAAAGCGATCGCCCATTATGGTTTAATTGTGGTGGTGGAATCTCTGTCTGCCGCTGCGGAACTTTCTAACGAGTTTGCACCAGAACATTTAGAATTAGAAGTGGCTGAACCTTGGGCTTTAATTAACCATATTCGCCATGCGGGGGCAATTTTTCTGGGTAGTTCTACACCGGAAGCAGTGGGAGACTATTTGGCAGGTCCAAATCATACCCTACCTACTTCTGGCGCTGCCCGTTATGCTTCGGCTTTAGGGGTAGAAACATTTTTAAAACACTCAAGTATTATCCAATACTCGCAAACTGCACTAGAAAAAGTGGCATTGGCCATTGACATATTAGCAACTACAGAGGGTTTACCTTCCCATGCTGATTCTGTTAAATTCAGGGTAGATGAGAGGTGATAGGTGGTACAACACGGGTATATTGTTAGATTGTAGATTGGGTAAAACCGAGTATTCGCGTAGCGTGCCTAAGACCTAACCCAACACGGAAATGTTGGGTTTTTTTAAACCCAACCTACAACTGAATTAAAAATGCGAACAATTGCGGAGATTAATGAGAAAATCAGCCAAAAACGGGCGATAGTCTGGACTGCTGAAGAATTGAAAGCACGAGTTGGAGAAGTTGGTGTTAATAAAGCTGCTAAGGAAGTAGATGTAGTTACCACTGGTACATTTGAACCAATGGAGTCAAGTGGTGCAATTATTAACTTAGGACATACTGACCCGCCCATAAAAATTCGGCGTTGTTGGTTAGATGGAGTACCAGCATACTCTGGGTTTGGGGCTGTGGATTTATACTTAGGTGCTAGTTGTCCAGTTGACACCATAGATGGGGAAGAAGTACGAGAACGTGGTGGTGGTCATGTGATCGAGGATTTAATTGCGGGTAAATCTATCCAAGTACGTGCTATTGGACAGGTTACCGATTGTTATCCCAGGGCTACATTTGAAACTACTATCACCCGTGACACCATTAATCAGTTTTACTTATTTAATCCGCGTAATCTTTATCAAAATTTTATCGTTGGTGTGAATGGTGGCGATCGCCCACTGTATACATATTTAGGACCGTTACAACCACGTTTAGGGAATGCAGTTTATTCTAACCCTGGTTCGCTGTCACCGTTGCTGAACGACCCAGATTTACAACTTGTGGGAATTGGGACAAAGATTTTTTTAGCTGGGGGTATTGGTTATGTAGCTTGGGAGGGGACACAACATTTCCCGTTGCAAAAGCGGTTAGAAAATCGGACACCGATTGGACCTTCAGCCACTTTAGCGTTAATTGGCGATGCTAAACAAATGGATGCCCGATGGATACGGGGTTGTTACTTTAAAAGCTATGGACCATCTTTAATGATGGGTGTAGGCGTGCCGCTGCCAGTTTTAAACGCGGGAGTAGTAGAACGGTGTGCTGTCCAAGACAGAGACTTAGTAGCGCCAATTGTAGATTTTTCCATTCCTCGTCGTGTCCGTCCTACCTTCGGTTTAGTGAGTTACGCTCAACTTAAATCTGGACGTATCACTATCGAAGGGAGAACGGTACGAGTAGCATCTTTAGCGAGCTTATTTCTTTCCAGAAAAGTAGCCCAAGAGTTGAAACAATGGATTAAAGAGGGGATATTTACCCTAACTGAACCAGTATCTCCGATACCAATGAAGCGTTCTTTTTTACCTCAAGATCGGTGGACGGAGTTTTAACAGGAGTCATGAGTCACATAAACACAGAGTCACTAAATTGCAAAATTAGAAAGTCACAAAATCATAGAGTCAGGAGTGAGAAAGAAGAAAAAACAAGCAAGAAAAAAGACAAAGAGGGAAATTCCTCAGCAAATTCCGTATTTCTGTACCCATTAGTCATCATTTCACAACGGACAACGGACAACGGACAACGGACAACGAACCAATTACCTATTCTCCGGTCGGCTTAGGCCTCTTAATTGGCATAGGAGTGGGGGTTTTGGGTATAGGTTTAGTAATGACGGTGGGATCACCTGCTGTCTTTCTAATGGGACGTGGGGCTTCACCATTGCGTCGGGGGGGGAATGGTCTTCTAGTACCGCTGTTAGCAACACCACGGGGTGCGGCTTTGAATGGCGGCCTACGTTTTTTGGGTAAATCGGCGATCGCTTCGGCATTAATTACTACTAAAGAATCCGATTCACGTTTAACATTGAAGTCCCAGAATTTACCGACGGCTTTGGTGGTTAATATGCCCTTGAGTTTCAGCTTAAAATATTTAGCTTTATCAGTAGTTTTCCGGGGAGCTTGCTTGATTTTCACAACCAAACTCTTTTCATCAAAAGACTGGTAAACTACCTCACCGCGCACAGAAAAACCGCCATCAGGAACAGATGATGAGGGTTTGAGATCATCAGAAACTACCGTGGAGTTATGTGAATTTTGGGTATTCCAATCTGGGCTATGTTCATCTAGTGCATTTTTGGCCAGATTTTCTGGTTCCCAAACGCCAACAATTTGCAGGTGTAATGCGTCATTTTCTTGTCTGGTGCGGGGATAAACTACCCATAGATGTTCTTTTTCCAGGTCTAAGTGATTTTTGACTAAACTCATAATCCGACCTAATAGGACAGCATTAAGTTCAAACCCATCGCTGGTGAGCAGTATTCCTTGGGTAAACTGTTCACTACTGGCATGATAGCACCCGCGAACTAGGCCAATAGCTCGGTACTGGGTTGGTTCACTCGGAGGTGGAATTGGTTGTTCTCGATTAACTAAATGCCCGTTAGCATCGGGTTTGGTGGAGTCAATGATAGAATTTTCCAGTTGAGAGGGTTGGTCTGGTAATGTATGAGCATTAACAGGGGGTGAGATCTCTTTTCTGCCTTGTTTAGAGGCTGTGGAATTTGAGGATTGAGAAGATGGCATCAGGTCGGAATTCATAAAAACTCCTTGCGGCACAAGACTTATCCCTTGGTAGGATTTGACAAAGACAGGTAGAAAAGAGCAAGCGTGTGGCTGATCAAAGTATATTTCCTTTTAATCTAGCCTTTCGCTTGATGCTTTATATGAACAGAATTAGGCAAAATCTCACATTTATACACTAAATGTGTAATTTAGCCTCTTCATAACCATTGAGGCTAAGGCCACCCTAGGTTATCGGCAGCATAGCATAGCTATAATTCTGACGGATCTTCCTAAAGTCATCACTTACTTTAGCAGGATAGATATTTATTTGTTATAAAATTCACAGATAAATGACCGTATTCCGCAAAGTTTTGGAAATTTTTAACTTTGTAATTTGTAATTAATTTCATTGTCGGAATTTAGATTAAGAATAAATCCACAATTTAAAATCGGTTGATAGTGTAGCATGGCTTTGGTTCTATATACTTACATTTTGTTAACATTTAGGAGTAGAATAATATTGTGTCTGAATCGCGTCATCGCTGGCTGGTTCGAGTAGTGTTGGCTTTCGCTGTTGTTGCTTTTGTGGGAGTTTCTGTTATACCCATAATTACAACATTTAACAAACCCCAATCATTACCACAAAATCAGGCTAATACTGAGAATCAAGGATCTTTATCTCAACAAAAGTCAAAATTAGAAGATCAAGTCCGGGGCTATGAGTTGGTTTTACAGAAAGAGCCAGAAAATCAAACTGTACTCAAGGGACTTTTGCAAGCCCGGTTACAGTTGTTGAGTCAAAAAGGACCTGGGGAAGTTAAACCGGCGGATATTCAAGTTGTGATTGAACCTTTGGAAAAACTTGCTAAACTTAATCCCCAAAAGTCAGAGTATGGGGTTTTACTGGCTCAAGCTAAACAACAAATTGGTGATCAGGAAGGAGCAGCCCAAACTTATCGTACTATTTTAACTGCAAAACCGACAGATTTGAAGGCTTTACAGGGGATGGTCAGTTTGCAATTAAGTGAAAAGCGTCCAGAAGCAGCTATTGGCTTATTAGAAGAAAGCTTAACTGCTGCAAAGAAGGCTAATGCTACTCAACCAGGTAGTGGAGATGTAGTTGCTATTCAAATCCTTTTAGGTAATGTTTATGCTTTTCAGAAGCAGGAACTTGAGGCTATTTCTGTGTATGATCAAGCAATTAATCAAGAGCCTCAAGATTTTCGTCCCGTTTTAGCGAAAGCGATGCTGTTTAAGCAACAAGGGAAGCTTGCTGAAGCAAAACCTTTATTTGATAAAGCTAGAGCCTTAGCTCCGGCTCAGTATAAGGACGAAATTAATAAGGTAGCAGCGGTTTTTGAGCCTAATGCTACATCATCTTCTCCTACGGCTAGTCCATAGGAGAGAGGGAAGATAGGATAATAGGGGAAGAAATTTGTTTCTTTCTTTGTCCTGACTTAGCTACCCTTGGTACGGATTATTTTCCTTCTATAGCGGCGACTATGCCAAAGATGATAAATAGAAAACCGCCTAAGAAGGTAATTTGTCGTTCGGAAATTTTACCTGCTATTAATTTACCACCGATAACGGCGATCGCTGCACAAATTGCGTGTCCTAATATTGCGCCGACTGTAACACCAATGGGGTTATTACTGGCTGCGAGGGCTATGGTGGCTATTTGTGTGCGATCGCCCCATTCTGCTATAAATGTTAGTATGAAGGACTTTAGTAAAATTGACCAAACACTTTTTGGCTGGGAATTATCTAAATCTGCCTTTTCTACCGCCTCTTGTGCCTCTTCTACGACTTCTTGGGTAGCAGATACAGGCATTTTATTAGCATCATAGATTAATTTCAAACCAAAGGCAATAAACAAAACTATTTCGGCGTAATGAATGATTTGTTTTGGCAAGAAGGACACTACTTGTCCAAATGCAACTGATAAGATAGTCATGGCCGCTAAGGCAGCTATCACACCTGAGAACACCAAGCGCCGTGGGTGGTGCATGGACAAAATTACAGCGATAAAAAAGGTTTTATCACCTAGTTCAGAAATGGTAATTAGTAATAAACCGGCGGTAAAGGCTGTTAACACTCTCTCAAACTCCTCAAGGATTTTTTACCTGTGTGGAGTATCAATGAGAGCATTCAAACCTCACTGAACTCCACACTTTTCAATGTGTAGTCAGTGAAGGTCTCGCTTTCAAATACTTTGTTTATTCGCTATCTAAACCAGGCTCATCACCAGTATGTTGATTTAGATATACTGAACAAAAAATCAAGATTTTTTGCCAGCAGCTACTCCCCTTCTATTAGATAATCTATTGTACTCTTTTTGAGATAAAAAGTCAAGGCTTTTGGAAAAGGAAAATATTGCAGCATGGCGACGGTCAAGCCAGAAACAGTTCTGCTAGAATGAATTGATACTAATTTGAGATTATGACTTATTTAGAAACCGCAGCCCAATTTTACAGCCAAGTTGCTCAAACACCAGAAGTGGGGCTATGCTGTGTCCAAAGTACACCTTTACAATTACCAGGGCTGAAAATTCCTCTGCTAATGCAGGAAATGAACTATGGTTGTGGAACTACAGTTCATCACAAAGAACTTAATAATGAACCGACAGTTTTATATGTTGGTGTCGGTGGTGGTTTAGAAGCGTTACAATTTGCTTATTTCTCTCGTCGTCCCGGTGCAATTATTGCTGTTGAACCCGTGGCGGCTATGCGAGAAGCTGCAATGCGTAACTTAGAAATTGCTGCAACGGAGAACCCCTGGTTTAATACTAGCTTTGTTGAAATTCGTCCGGGAGATGCTTTTAATTTACCTGTGGCTGATGCTTCAGTGGATATAGTAGCGCAAAATTGCCTTTTCAATATTTTTGAACCAACGGATTTAACCCGCGCTTTAAAAGAAGCATATCGAGTATTAAAACCCGGTGGTCGCTTACAAATGAGTGACCCAATTACTACCAGTGAAATTCCTGAATATTTACAACAAAATGAACATTTACGTGCTTTGTGTTTATCCGGTGCTCTTACATATCAAGAGTATACTCAACTAATAATTAATGCTGGTTTTGGACAAGTGGAAATTCGCGCCCGTCGTCCTTATCGTTTATTAGATAAACACAGTTATCAACTAGAAGAAAATATACTTTTAGAAAGTCTTGATTCTGTGGCTTTTAAGGTAGAAATTCCCCCGGACGGAGCTTGTATTTTTACTGGTAAAACAGCGATTTATGCGGGTAAGGAAGAATTTTTTGATGATCAATCTGGACATATTTTACAAAGGGGAATTCCTGCGGCTGTTTGTGATAAAACGGCGAAAAATTTAGCTGTTATTAATTCTGAAGAAATCATTATTACTGATTCTACATGGTATTATGATGGTGGAGGATGTTGTTAATTTTATACAGTATTTTCCTCCGTTATAAAGTACAGTTTTCTATCCTCAAACCCGTAAGGGCGGGGTTTACCCGTCCTTAATAGTATTTTATTAGAGCGAGAACTTATGATTCTTGAATTTCCTTTTGTAAAGCCTGAACTTGCTGAAGAGATAATTCCGTAACCTCAGCAATTTGTTGTAAATTCATGCCAGTTCGTAACAATTTTAAAGCAAACTTTCTGGTTGCTTCTGCTTCACCTTCAGCTTTACCTTCTTCTAAAGCTTCTTGATAAACTCTGGTTTGTTTCAACTCACTTAAACCTAACATGGCTTCAATCTCCTTTCTGGTTTTTTTGGGCAATTTGTAGACGATAATTGTCTCAATCAGATTAATTAAATCCCGTTTAATTTTGGTATCAGTTAGTTGTTGGTTTGCTTGTAAAATTAAGCGTCTTGCTAATGCTGGTGCAGCCTTCTCTGTTTCTATTACTAGTTTAACAACTCCCACCCCTAAAGAACTCACTTCCAACTCGTCTAAATAAATGCGTGTAACTCGCTGAAGTAGCAAGATTTCCCCAAATTGTAAATTCTGCTCTCTTTCTATATTACGACTAGGATAGATGATTACAGCTTGCCAAGGATGAGGAGTTTTGTATTGTCGCAGGTAGAGAAAAAGCTCTGCAAAGAGGCGATAATATAAATCATCATCGGGTTGAAATTGAACCTCAACAATGTAAAATGGCTTTTTAGGATCTTTGGTGGTTGGTAAAAATAAACCGTCTAAACGAAAAGCCAGTTGTTTAACTTCACGAGAGGTAAATTCATACGTACCTGCTTCTGTGGGAGACTGGTTAATTAATTCAAAGAAAATGCTAGGAAATGCTTGAAATAAGCTATAGAAAATTGTATCGCTTTTCACGGTAATTGAGTAATTCTTGTATCTAATCTAGCTGATGTTTCGCGCAAAGAGGCAAAGGAGCAAAGACGCAAAGCAAGAAAATTCTAGTTCCCACGCAGAGCATGGAAACGAGAGAATAGGAGAAACTAGAGAGAAAATGGGGTAAAATCCTCAGATTTCTCATCTTTGCTTTTATTTCTCAACTAAGTATGGTTTAATTTAGATGGAGATACTTCTATGATTACACCTTTTTTTCAGCAGCTAAATTCTCCTTTAACAAAAAAGGAAGTTAACGTTTTACAAATTAATTTAGGAAAACGTTGTAATTTAGCTTGTAACCATTGCCATGTAGAAGCTGGTCCGAAAAGAACTGAGGAATTAACACCGGAAGTTTGTCAACAGTTGATTACTTTAATTAGTAGGTTTCCGCAAATTAAAACTGTTGATTTAACTGGTGGTGCACCGGAAATGAATTATGGTTTTAAGTCTTTGGTAGTAGCTGCTAAGAAAGCAGGTAAACAGGTAATTGTCAGATCAAATTTGACGATTTATTTTGTGGAGGGATTTGAGTATTTACCGGATTTTTTTGTTGAGAATAAAGTCAGAGTTGTCGCTTCCCTTCCCTGTTATTTAGCAGATAATGTGGATAAAATGCGAGGAAATGGTGTTTTTGATCAATCTATTCAAGCTTTACAATGGTTGAATAAAATCGGTTATGGTCAAAATCCAGAGTTGATTTTAGATTTGGTTTATAATTCTCAATTACCAAGTAGTGATGATTTTTCTCTAACTCCTGAACAAAAAAACTTAGAAACAGCTTATAAAAACTTTTTATTGGAAAAGTTTGATATTCGATTTCATCATCTTTTCACTATTACTAATATCCCGGTAGGGAGAACAAAGTTTCATTTAGAAAGAAAACAGCTTTATTCTCGTTATTTGCATTTTTTGGAATCTCACTTTAATGCAAATACAATTGATGGTTTAATGTGTCGTGAACAACTTTCAATTGATTATTTAGGGAATATTTATGATTGTGATTTTAATCAAATGATGAATTTACCTGCTAAAACTAGTAATGGTGAAAGGTTGACTGTGAATAAATTGTTAGAAATTGGTAGTTTAGATATCATTAATGAAGTCCAAACTGCTGAATATTGCTATGGTTGTACTGCGGGTTGTGGTTCTAGTTGTGGTGGTGCTATAGTATGAGTTTTCAAAATACCGTTATTCAATTTAATAAAATATTGGTATATCCAAAATCTCAAAAATGGTATAATCTGACTTGGTAATTATCAGAAAACTATATGGCTTATTGGTTATTTCAAGGAAATCCCAAGTATTATCGAGTTTTAGAAGCTATCAAGGAGTTAGAAGAAATTCCTTGGTTGGTAACTCGTTATGCTAAAGATATCGCTCCTAGTGATGGTGTTATTATTTGGTTATCTGGTAGTCAAGGGGGAATTTATGCGACAGCAGAAGTGATAGAACCCGCTCAATTCTTGACGGAAATACCAGATAAGAAATATTGGGTAGACTCTACAAGAGCTTTGGGAAAACAACAAGCGATAATTAGATTTACAAATAAATTTGTAGAATCTCCTTTACTGAAAAATCAGTTACAAGAAGATTCTGTACTTAAAAATTTATTGGTGCTTCGCGCTCCCAATTCGACTAATTTTAAGGTAAGTTCAGAAGAGTGGGAACAGGTACAGAAATTAATTCAGGAAAAGTAGGAAATATTAACAATAATTTTGTTCCTCAAAGTGTTATGAAAGGGTTTTTGTCTGGTTGATATTCTATGATCATGGAGAGTTTAACTCCTCACACCATACTTAGAACCGTAAAATATAGTATTTTGCGGTTTTTTCTTTGTGTGTACTGACAAATTATTTCAAATCGGGATGTTACAGCACTTCCCGATGTTATGAGGTACAAGAACCCCACCCCCAACCCCCTCCAATATTAAAAGTTTATCCTCTTCCTCCCCCCGCAGCGGGGGGATTGAGGGGGGTGCTGCGGGGGGATTGAGGGGGGTGCGAGGAGGGGGCTTAAGATGTACCTCATAAGAGCGGAAACGCCTGTAACTAATCTATTGAAGTATCTTATATATAAATTTATTATAGTATAATTAAATATAAATATATTAACATTTGTAGATAATCATTAAAATTAACATTTTTAAACAAGTATTTAAAAAAATCTTTTTTTAGGTTATTATCAAAATAATTGTTTAAAAGTTAAACTAAAATTTAAATAAAACAGTGCTGTATTTAGATGGAGTACAAAACCTTTTATGCTTAGTGGATTTACTAGACAAGAAACCATTGCTTTAACTGGTATAAACTCTGGTAGACTAAGCTACTTAGACCGAACTGAATTAGTAGTACCAGAAAAGTTTGGTAATATTCGACACCCTAAAGTTGTTTATAAGTGGCAGCAAATTCTAGAAATTAAAACTATTGAAAGATTAAGAGAAAAACTCTCATTACAGGAAATCAGAAAAGTTTTAGACTTTTTAAAGTCAAGAAATTATGAATACTCATTTTTTCAGCATCGCCTAGTTTTTGTTAATTCCCAACTTTATTTAATTGAAAATATGCAAGATTTTGGTTTAATGGTATTAGAAACATCGGGAAAAAATCAGGGACAAGTTGTAATTCACGAAATTGGGACAATTGGAGATATCATTACAGAATTAGCAAGAGAAGCAGAAAAACATCATGTTTTAGATTTTGATAAACGTACAGGAATAGTTTTAACGAGGTAAGAGAAAATATACAAGGATAGGAAGGAGAAACCAGTCATGAGTTCTAATATAGCTGCAAAGGAAATATATCAGCGAGTAATGGAGCATACTGGCTTCTATCGTCATGGTGTACCAACTACAGGAGTTACAGAAGCGGAAGATATTCGCAAGAATTTAGAAAAGCGTATTAAATACAGTGCGGTAATTAATCCTGAGCAAATTAACGCTACAGCAATATATGAATTATCTGGTTCACCTTGTATTTATTTTACTCAATTAAATGAACCTAATCCTAGAGAGTTAGCTAAACTACATAAATTGTGTTGGAATCATGGTTTAGCCCCAATGTTGTGGGTAATTACTCCTGATGAAGTTTTGCTTTATAATTCTTATTCTCAACCAAAAGAACAAGATGAAATTGATCCAAATCGGAATTTAATTGAAAAATTTAAAACAACAGAAAGCGGCTTAGAACGTATGAATAAATACGCTGGTCGTTTACAAATTGAATCTGGTGAATTTTGGCAGTGGGAGAACGCGAAACAAATTGATCGTAAACAAAGGGTAGATTCAGTTCTTGTCAAAGATTTGAATGACGCTGAGAAAGAATTGACTGAAAATCAAAAATTAGATCGTCAATTTGCTCACGCGCTTTTAATACGTTCTGTTTTTGTTGCTTATTTGCAAGATAGAGGTATTTTAAATCAAGACTTTTTTAGCAATCGCTTTGGAGTAGAATCGTTTAACACATTACTAAATAATAAATTAGCAACTTATAATTTGTTTGAGTGGTTGCAAACAATTTTCAATGGAGATTTATTTCCTGTTTCTCCAGAAGAAAAAAATGCTGTAGACAAAAAACATCTTGAAGTTGCACAAAGTTTAATAGGTGGTGTAGAAGAAATAGCAACAGGACAACAACGTTTATGGCGTTTTTATGATTTTAAAGTCATTCCGATAGAATTGATTAGCTCAATTTATGAAAGTTTTATTTATGCTACAGATGCAAAAACAGCAAAAGAAAATAGCACACACTATACACCTATTAATTTAGTTGATTTGGTACTGTCTGAAGTATTTAGAGAACTAGATGGTAATGCTAAAGTTCTAGATTTAGCTTGTGGTTCAGGTGTATTTTTGGTTGAATCTTTGCGAAGATTAGTTGTTAAGCGTTGTGCTAATGGGGAAATACCAACTCGTCATCTAATTCGTGAAACTCTCTATAATCAAATCTTTGGTGTAGATATTGAACCAAAAGCGGTTCAAATTGCTGCTTTTAGTCTTTATCTGACTGCTTTAGAATTAGATTATGAATTAGAACAAAATCGTAAATTAACAGATGATTTAAAATTTGAAAAGCTGATTGGTAAAAATTTATTTGCTAGTGACGCATTTGATGAAAAAGCAGACTTTAATAAAGTAGAAGTATTTGCACAAAAACAATTTGATGCAATTGTTGGAAATCCACCTTGGACAAAATCTAAATATAATAAATATAATAAATCAGCAGAAAAATACTGTAAGCGTAAACGTCCTGAATCTGGATATCCTACAGCTTATGGTACACCTCCAGATCAAGCATTTTTATGGCGTATTGGGGACTTTACCAATGATAAAACGTCAATTGGTGTAATTTTGCATGGTCAACGTTTCTTTACAAATGAGGTATTGGGTAAAAAAGCAAAAGAAGCTCTTTTGATGAGATTTAAACCGAAAGTGATTGTTAATTTGTCTAAACTCTATAGAGATGATTTATTTCCTAATTCTGAAGCTCCTGCAATGATTTTAATAGCAGAAGGTAAAAGTGCGGAACAGAGAGATAATTTTTATTTTGTATGTCCAGAACGCTCTATAGATTTCCGCCAACATGGTATTGTTGAAATAGGAGCAGAACATATTAAAAAGCTGCCAGTTTTTAGCACAGCATTAAATTCAGATATGCTAAAAATTGCTACTTGGGGTAGTTCCAGAGATATGTATCTGATTCAGAAATTAAGGATATTTCCAGAAATTGAACAAATAGTAAGAAGTTCTTGCAACAATGGGTTTAAAGTTGGTAATCAGAAATATCCAATTCCAGAGGAAATGCGTGATAAAAAATGGCTACCTTCTGGTAATATGTCCAGATATAAAATTGATGCCACAGAATTAGAAATATTGCCATATCAAAAATTAGAATCACCCAGAAACCCAGAAATCTACAAAGCACCGTTAATAATTATTTCAGAAAAAGTAGATTCTAAAGGTGTTTTTGCTGCCTTTAGTGCAGAAGATATTGTTTACACAAAAAGTTATTCAGGAATACCAATTCCCAAAAATTTATTACATTTAGCTCATTATTTGAATGGAGTTATTAACTCATCAATTGCGAGTTACTTTATATTCATGACTGCTTCATCCTGGGGAATAGAACGTCATAAGGTTATGACACAGGATTTAGTAAGACTTCCTGTTCCTAAACCTAATGAAGATAACCAAGAATTGATTGCTCAAATTATTGAGATAGAAGGTAGATTGTGTAAATCTCCCAGTAAATCTGTTGAAAAAGATTTGAAAAAACAACTTGATAAAGCTGTATTTGATCTCTATGGTTTAAATGATGATGAACGTATTTTAGTTGAAGATACTACCCAAATCACGATTGATTTATATATGAATCGTGAAAAATCAGCAGCATTAAAAAAACCTAAAGCTACTGATTTAGAAGCTTACACTTTGAGTTTTATGAGTGCGATTGAACCATTTTTTGATACGCTCAAAGAAAGAAGTATCGCCGCGGATATATTTGATATTGCTAATACACCATTGCAGGTGGTTAAATTTAGTATAGTACCATATCCAGGTCGTGAGCAAATTGTACAAACTATTCAGGCTGATGATTTGATAACTGTGCTGAAAAGCATTGCTAAACAACTACCACCAAAGCTTGGTGATCGTGTTTTTACACGACGCAATTTAAAAGTTTATGTAGGTGAAAACATTTATATCATTAAACCTCGTCAACTTCGTTACTGGAGTCGTTCTGCTGGGTTGAATGATGCTAATGATATTATTTCTGAACAATTTAAAACACAAACTAATTAAATCTGATGACTATAGAATTTGATGACAATGATATTATTCTATATTCTGCTATATATCTACCAAAAGATATCATATCCGCAGTTTTTGATATTACTATTATTGCTTGGTCAAAAGTGATAGCTAATAGGGAAATAAATATTAGTAGTGATGAACCTATAATTGCGGGTTATCTTGGTAAAGCAATGACAAAAGAAAAAAATAGTCGCCCTAAATTAAGAGATAGAATCCGAATTGAGGAAGAAGTTGGTACTCGTTCATTTCCTAATGTACCTAAACCTAAAGGACGTATTGATATAAAAATTATTTATAGTTATAACGAAAATGAATACTTTGGAATGGAATGCAAGAAAGTTAGTAGCACAAACCCAGATAGAGATTTGGGAAGAAAGTATGTTTTAGAAGGTGTAAAAAGATTTGTTGAAGGTACATATAGCATAGGTCATGACTATGCAGCAATGTTAGGTTTTGTGATTGATGGTAAAGTTAATGACTGTATTGATTTAATTTGCGATCGCCTGAATAAATATAAAAATGATATATGCTTAAAAGAAGATTGGGTTAATGAGCTAAGTTTTGGAACAACACAAAATATATATCGTACTCGTCATATTCAAGATGGTCAAAATGATTTAATGACGATTCTTCATTTGTTTCTTACAGTTAGTTAATTTTATTACTGGAATAATATAGCGATTATAGGAGGTAGGAAAAGTTATTAGTAGTATGGGATACAATATATGTCACAGTCCTGACGCTCCTACGGATTTTTGATTTAACTAAATTGTTCGATAATTCCCCCACCTAATACCTTGTCTCCGTCGTACCAAACCGCAGCTTGTCCGGGTGTAATACTGAACTGTGGTTCATCAAATACCAAACGCACGCGAGAATCTTCTACAGGAATTACTGTCACAGCTACGGGTTGAGAACGATAACGAATTTGTACCTCAGCGCGAATGGGGGTGACTGGTTCAGCAATAGAAACCCAATTTACTCTATTTATTGTACATTCTGACTGAGTTCCTTTGGTGCGATCGCCTACAACTACCCTGTTATTAACAGCATCTAAGGAAATCACATACAAGGGTTCGGCCGCAGCGATACCTAAGCCTTTTCGCTGTCCAATGGTGTAATGATGAATACCATCATGTTGGCCCAAAATTTTGCCAGTAGTATCAACAATATCACCGGATTTGGGAGCTAAATATTTATCTAAAAATGCCCGCATAGAACCGTTACTTTCTACCAAACATAGATCTTGACTTTCCGGTTTATCGGCGGTTTTTAAATTGTATTCGGTGGCAATTCTCCGGGTATCACTTTTATTTAATTCACCCAGAGGAAAAATTACAGCCGCTAATAGATTTTGGGATAAATCATAGAGAAAATAAGATTGATCTTTGTTGCGGTCAACGGCTCGTAACAATTGGTAACGATTAGTAGCGTCATCGTAACGAATTTTAGCATAATGACCTGTAGCGATGCGATCGCATTTTAATTTTTCTGTTGCATATTCCACCATAGGACCAAATTTCACTGTTTTGTTACACTGAGAACAAGGTAACGGGGTAATTCCCGCACTATAACCTGTCACCAAAAAATCAACAATTTCCGTTTGAAAGACATCCCGAATATCAACAATTTCATGGGGAATACCCAATTGTTGGCAAATATCAGCCGCGTCGATCATTCCTTCAGAGCAACATTGCCCCTTGCCTTTCATTAGCCAAAGGGTTAAACCAATTACATCATAGCCCTGATTATGTAGCATAGCGGCGGCTACGGAACTATCAACGCCACCAGAAAGACCAACGACAACTTTTTTCATAATTCACACTTTTCAAAGTGCTTGCGGCTTATTTTCGTAACAAAGGGGTTTTTTATTTGCTCACAAAGTGCGAGGTTTTCCGATTGTAGCATATTGGAGAAATTTTCCTGTTAAGTTAGTCCATATATGGAATATTGCATAGAAAATTTCTGTAAAAGCTGGTAACAAATATGTCTAATTTTAGGTTCAGTCAGTTTACTCCTTTATCTATGTTATTTTTATTTGTGGGTGGGTATTGGGTGTTTATGTGCGATTATACTCCAGTTCAGGCTGAAATCCCCAAGAATAATCAATTTTTAGCACAGGGGACGCAGCAAGTACAAACGGGGGAATTAAATCAGTATAACCGAGATTTTGAACGATATTTTGTTTATGTTGATAGCAGCGATTTTCAAGTATTGCAACGAGTTCAGCAAGTTGAAAACAATGCTTATATCCGCAATTATAATGGACGTAATGTGATTCAATCTGGTGTTTTTAATCAACAATCTAATGCTGAGATTAGGGTGAGAGAATTGGAATTAAATGGTGTTTTTGGTGCTAGAATTGTCAGTTCTGCAAATCTAGAAATAATTCCCAATAATTCTGATCAACAAACAGGCTATTATAACAACCAGAACAATCTAAATAACTATCAACCAAAAGAAAGAAAATATTACTATATAGTGATTCCTAGTCATCATAATAATTTACGTTCTTTTGGTATAGAAATTCGACAGAAAATAAGTGCAAATATTAATGTATTTATGAGAACTCAACCACGAGGACCTCATATAGCTATAGGACCTTTTAGGAACAAATCTGAAGCAGAAATATGGAATAGTTATTTTCAAAATTCAGGTTACGGTAACGCTAGAGTTTATTATGGAAAATAGGGTAATGGGTAATGGGTAATGGGTAATGGGTAATGGGTAATTAACAAATGACAACTGACAAATGACTAAAGAACAATTTGTAGTTACTGCAGCGCAAATGCGGGATATTGAGACCAGAATATTTACTGCGGGAATGCCTGTAGCTGCTTTAATGGAAAAAGTAGGAGGATTAATTTTCCAACGCTTACAAACTATTATTTCTCCAGATAAATGTGTGGGGATTTTAGCCGGTCCAGGTCATAATGGAGGGGATGCTTTAGTAGTAGCGCGTGAATTGTATTTTCACGGTTATAAAGTTTGGGTTTATCAACCTTTTTCTAAATTAAAAGAATTAACTTTACAACATTTTCAATATATTGAAAGTTTGGAAATTCCCTGTTATCAAGAAATTAACGAATTACCAAATTGTGATTTTTTAATTGATGGTTTATTTGGTTTTGGTTTAGAAAGAGAAATTACCGACTCTATAGCTGCTGCAATTAATCATTTTAATCAAAGAAATCAGCCTATTATTAGTATTGATATACCTTCCGGTTTACACACAGACACAGGGCAGGTTTTAGGAACAGCTATTCAGGCAAATTATACATTTTGTTTGGGTTTATGGAAACAAGGTTTATTGCAAGAACAAGCATTACCTTATATTGGTAAAGCTGAATTAATTGATTTTCATATTCCCTTAACAGATATTCATGCGGTTTTAGATAATGTCCCCCAAATCAAACGCATTACCAAAACAACAGCATTATCTATTTTACCCTTACCCCGTCCCCTCGTTACCCACAAATACAAACAAGGACATTTGCTATTAATTTGTGGTTCTCGACGTTACGCAGGTGGAGCAATTTTAACAGGTTTGGGTGCGCGAGCTTCTGGTGTAGGAATGTTATCAATTGCTGTCCCAGAATCTCTAAAAATGTTGTTAGTTTCCCATTTACCAGAAGCGTTAATTATTGGTTGTCCTGAAACAGAAAAAGGGGCAATTGCTAATTTACCATTAGTAGGGTGTGTTAGCGATCGCGCAACGCACCTGATAGAATTAAATTCATTTACTACAATTGCTTGCGGACCGGGTTTAACTACAGATAATATTTCTATTATTTCCAAAATAATTGAATGTGAATGTCCTTTAATTCTCGATGCTGATGCCTTAAATATTCTGCCACAATTAGGAACTATTCCCACATTAAAATCACGAAAATCAACCACTGTAATTACACCCCACACGGGAGAATTTAAGCGTTTATTTCCCCATATTGATTACACCAATAGAGTCAAAGCAGTACAAACAGCAGCCCAAGAAAGTGGGGCTGTAGTCCTGCTAAAAGGGGCAAGAACGGCTATATCTAATCCTCAAGGTAGTGTTTGGATAAATCCTCAAAGTACCCCGGCCTTAGCCCGTGGAGGCAGCGGTGATGTATTAACTGGCTTGTTAGGTGGACTATTAGCACAAATTCCTCCCCAAGAACTTACCATAGAGGATGTAGTCGCAAGTGCGACTTGGTGGCATTCTCAAGCCGGAATTTTAGCAGCACAAGCCAGAACAGAATTAGGAGTTGATGCTTTTACGCTGACACAATATTTATTACCAGTCTTGAAGCAATAACAAAAGGTAAAAGATAAAAGGTAAAAGGTAATAATTAGTTTTTTCCAATTACCAATTACCAATTACCAATTACCAATTACCAATTACCAATTACTTAATTACTTAATTGTTACTTTACCACCAGCTTCTTCAATACGCTTCTTGATATCCTCAGCAGCTTCCTTAGCTACACCTTCCTTAATAGCTTTAGGAGCAGCTTCTACCAAGTCTTTAGCTTCTTTCAGACCTAAACCTGTGATTTCACGGACAATCTTCAAGACAGCAATCTTCTTATCAGCGGGTACAGAATCCAAAATTGCATCAAACTCGGTCTTCTCTTCTACTGCTTCAGCAGGAGCAGCAGCGCCAGGAGCCATCATCATCATACCACCAGCAGGAGCAGCCGCACTGACACCAAAGGCTTCTTCGATTTGCTTGACTAATTCAGAAGCTTCTAATAAGGTGAGGGCTTTCAATTGTTCTAAAATTTGTTCGGTTGCAGCAGACATGGATATAACTCCTAAATAATGTTTGATTTGTCAGTTGTCATTTGTTAGTGGTTAAGCACCACCGCTATTAACTAGTGCGTTAATTATTCGCAAATACACACTAAGAAGCACTTTCGGAACTATCGCCATTTTCTTTTTCAGCGATAGCTTGTAAAGCGCGAGCCAAGGAACTGGGAACTTCGTTGATACCAACAGCCAGCTTGGTAGCCACAGCGTTGATAGCGCCAGCGATTTGACCCATGAGTTGTTCTTTAGATGGTAAGTCTCCTAGCGCCTTAACATCAGCTTCACTCAGGACACGACCTTCCATGACACCACCGCGAATTTCTGTTTTCTTGGTGGCTTTTTGGAATGCTTGATAAGCTTTAATCGCGGATAAATCTTCTTTAACTAGCAGAAATGCAGAAGAGCCTTTCAGCAATTCCGACATTGGTTCCCATTGTTTCTGATCCTTAATGGCAATACCCATAAAGGTGTTTTTTGTCACCTTACATATAGCACCACTAGGACGGAGTTGCTGACGCAAATTGGTGATTTCGGCAACTGTTAGCCCCTGATAATCAATTACTAGTGCTAAAGTTGACTTACTCAATGTTTCTTTGAGATCAGCTACTATCTCTTTTTTGTTTTCTAAGGTTCTTCCCATACTTATCTCACCTCCAATGTCAGTTGTCAGTGGTCAGTTGCTGGTTGTCAATGGTCAGTTGTCAGTTGTCAGTTGTCAGTTTTTACTCTATTTCCTGTCACCTGTCACTTATCACCCATTACCTTTTTGCTGACCCGCCGAAAACAGTTAACCCCAGCTATCTTAGCCGGGGTTTCAAAGTAGTATTTTTAATCCTGTAGTTATTCCGCTTCATCGGCTTAAACTCTAGGTACTTAAAATTACAACCTCGGCAGGATATTAAGCTATTAGCGCCTGCTGTCTCCGGCTTTATCTATTTAATTTTGGTCATTGGTGATTAGTCATTGGTCATTATTGCTGATTATACTTATCTATCACCAATTACCAATTACCAATTACCAATTACCAATTACCAATTACCAAATTATGCAGCTTCAGTGAGTTTTAATTCCCGTAGGGCGCTGATATCAATGGCAATTGATGGACCCATAGTTGAGGATACATACAATGACCGCCAATAACGACCTTTAGCGCCTGAAGGACGGTTACGGTCAATGGACTCTTGTAATGCCTTGAGGTTGATTAATAGATCTTCAGGTGAAAAACCAGCCTTACCAAACATAACATGAACAATCCCAGTCCGATCAGCCCGATATTCTAATTTACCAGCTTTAAATTCGGCGATCGCACTACCAATATCAAATGTTACTGTACCACCCTTGGGTGAGGGCATTAAACCACGCGGACCTAGCAATTTACCAAGCTTTGCTACCTGTGGCATCACATCTGGTGTCGCAATCAGCTTATCAAAGTCCATGAAACCCTTCTGAATCTGCTCAATCAGTTCTTCTGAACCAGCTATATCAGCACCAGCGTTAGTCGCTTCTGTGACTTTTTCCCCTCTAGCGATTACCGCCACTCGGATTATTTGCCCCGTTCCTTTAGGTAATGCTACCGTTGTCCGTAACTGCTGATCAGTATACTTAGGATCAATACCTAACCGGATATGAGCTTCCGCCGCTTCGGGAAATTTAGCTGTTGCTGTTTCTTTTAACAGAGCTAATCCTTCTAAGGGTGTATAATCCCTATCTTCTACTTTTTCTAGTAACGCCCGTAAGCGGCGTGACACTTTTTTTGCCATTTTTTTCTCCTGGGGTCATCTCGAAGTTGTGCTTCTCCCCCGATATGATTTTAGATTTTGGATTTTGGATTTTGCTATTAGTTATTCACTCAAAAGCACAAATTCAAAATTTATCACTTAATTAATCTGTGATAGTTACGCCCATATTCCTAGCAGTTCCCGCCACGATTTTCATGGCTGCGTCAATATCGTTAGCGTTGAGGTCGGGAAGTTTGGTTTGAGCAATTTCCCGTAATTGATTTCTACTAATGCTACCAACTTTCTTTTTGTTGGGTTGCTCTGAGCCTCTTTCAATTTTTGCCGCTTTCCGAATCAATACTGATGCTGGGGGAGTTTTGAGTACAAATGTAAAACTTCTGTCTTCATAGACCGAAATTTCTACTGGTATCACCATTCCCGCTTGGTCTGCTGTTTTGGCGTTGTACTCTTTACAGAACATCATGATATTAACACCATGTTGACCCAGTGCAGGACCAACTGGCGGTGCTGGGTTGGCTTTCCCAGCATTCAGGGCCAATTTAATGACCGCTACTAATTTCTTCGCCATTTGTATTTAGCTCTGTTTTTTAACCTGATTAAATTCTAATTCTACTGGTGTATCTCGTCCAAAGATTGAGAGTAGAGCTTTTAGTTTACTCCGTTCTGGGGAAACTTCAATTACCTCGCCTTCAAAATCCTTAAATGGACCAGAAAGCACAACTATCTTATCACCTGTAGCCATATCAATTTTGACTACTGGTTCTTGTTCCGTGGCTTGTTTGAATATGCGTTCAACTTCCGCAGGATTTAAGGGAACTGGCTTCACGTGGCCACGACCTCTACCGCTACCACGCTTTTGCTCCGCGCCCACAAAGTTAATGACGTGAGTAGTATTTCTTACTACCTGCCACGTATCATCACTCATTACCATGCGTACTAACACATATCCAGGAAAAACCTTTTCTTCTGAGGGCTGACGTTTACCATCTTTACGGATTTTCACCGTTGGTGTGTGGGGAATTTCCACTTGGATGATTTTATCAGCTACATCAAAAGTTTGGATACGTTGCTCTAAGTTTGTCTTGACTCGTTTCTCACAGCCGGAGGCTACTTGCACTGCATACCAGCGTAACTCTTTGGACGCTGTTCCCAGTGCTTCCTCCGACTGCAATTCTAAATTACGTGGTTCGTCTGTTGCAGAAGTCATCAGAACACCTGTTTTGCTGCCCAACTGAACAATCCATCGACCAAGTATATCAAAGATGCGGAGAGTGTAACCATTAATAGTACAGCTGCTGATTCACTCAGCAACTGTTTCCGACTGGGCCAAACTACTTTTTCAAGTTCTTCCTTTGTTCCTTGGAAAAAATTGTTTAAGCTCAACCCATTTTCGGTTGCTGGTATTTCTGCTTCGTTTTTTTTGGCCACAGTCGTTATACCCTCGTTTCTTGAATAGCTTCACCTTGTGATTTTCCCAAGGTTTACAATTTCGACCTTTTAGGAAAGCTATATTTTCAAAAAATTATACCCGAAATAATTGACGTTTTCTGCTGTTTTGGCAGTGACGTTATTGCTTCGGGCAATATTTTTCTTTTTGAGCGCGCCCTGGAGGACTTGAACCCCCGACATCAGGTTTTGGAGACCTGCGTTCTACCAACTGAACTAAGAGCGCACAAGCTTTTCTTGTTCCAGTCATTGCGCTGAACTTTTTTTAGTTTAACACAATTCGATTCTGATTGTAACTTATTTTTTTATTTTTGGCAAGTTAGCGGCAAATGCCGCTCACAGCTTGGGTTTGGTCTGTTAATTCCCCCTGTTTGAATTAGAGGGCGCGGTCAAATCTTTGTTTAATGCGGGTTGCTTTACCAACTAGGGCGCGTAAATAGTAAAGTTTAGCACGTCTAACTTTACCACGACGTAATACTTTAATGGTCTCAATCAGAGGAGAATGGAGCAAAAATACCCTTTCTACACCTACGCCTTGGAAAACTTTGCGAACTGTAATGGTTTCATTAATACCACCATTCCGCATGGCTATTACTACACCTTCGTAGGGTTGGACGCGGTATTTAGTACCTTCTTTGATTTTGACTCCGACTTTTACTGTGTCGCCAACATAGATATCAGGTAAATCAGATTTCAATTGTTCCGCTTCAATTGAGCGAATAATCTCTTGGGCGTTCATTACTTTTCTGTTTTCTGAAAAAACTCACAATCACTAATTATAAATCTATAATCGCCCCATAGTCCAGCTATTTATTGAAGGAGTCACTGAGTCAGGAGTTAGAAGGAAAGAAGGAAGAATAAAATTACCTAATGACAAACTAACAACTAACAACTGACCGCTGACAACTATCAACTAACCAATTTCTGTTGTAAAATAGACAGTGTTAGGATTGAGAGGAAACCAGGTAACTGGTCTAAAACGCCTATAGAGACTATTTTTGGTAACATTCAAGGTTTAAAGTCCAGCCAGCTAAAACAACTCCAGCGGCTGTACCACCAGCGGATATCAGGTGATTACATTACTACATCTGAGTTTGCACAACGTCTTGCAGCAGTTAGTACGGAAATTAATCAACCTGTTTGTACTTATATCAACCGTCGCGGACAAGTGATTCGGGTTGGTGTGGGTACTCCGCGTCAAACTCAAATCCCACCCATGGAACTACCTCGCTACGGTGCTGAACGTTTAAGCGGTATTCGTTGTATATCTACTAATCTCAAGTCAGAACCACCAAATGAAGCAGCTTTAACGGCTATGGCTTTACAAAGGTTAGATGCTTTAGTAGTTTTAAATATTACCGGGGTCGGATTTACTAAGCGTGGTGGTGGTGCAACTGGATACGTGAAAGAAGCTTATTTAGCCCACCTTGTGGCTAATAATAGACAGTTAGTGACTACTAAATCTTCTGACATGAGTATGGTTGATGCTGGTATATATTCCCACATATCACCGCCTCTAAGTTTAGATGCTTTGGCTGACCAGGATTTTCTGGAATTGGTGGAAAGTCTAGAAGCGGAATTTAGTCGGGAATATGTAGCTCAGGCAGTAGACGCTGATCATGATCGGGTGGTAATTGTAGGAGTATTAACGGATAATACTAGCCCGCAACAATTCGAGGATATTATAGCAGAATTGGCACGGTTGGTAGATACGGCGGGGGGTGATGTATTACAGACTTTACAACAAAAGCGATCGCGTATTCATCCCCAAACAGTCATCGGTGAAGGTAAAGTCCAAGAAGTTGCTCTCACGGTGCAAACTCTCGGCGCTAATTTGGTAGTATTTGACCGTGATCTTTCACCTTCCCAAGTCCGCAATTTAGAGGCACAAATTGGGGTCAGAGTAGTTGACCGTACGGAAGTAATTTTAGATATTTTTGCCCAACGCGCTCAATCTGGCGCTGGTAAATTACAGGTAGAATTAGCGCAGTTAGAGTATATGTTACCACGACTCACTGGCAGGGGTCAAGCCATGTCCAGATTGGGAGGTGGTATTGGAACTAGGGGACCTGGTGAAACCAAGCTAGAAACGGAACGTCGGGCTATTCAAAAACGCATTTCTCGGCTTCAACAGGAAGTTAATCAATTACAGGCACATCGTTGTAGATTACGTCAACGGCGACAACACCGAGAAGTTCCCTCTGTGGCTTTAGTTGGTTATACCAATGCTGGTAAATCTACTTTACTTAATGCTCTCACTAATTCAGAAGTATACACGGCCGACCAATTATTTGCTACCCTTGACCCAACTACAAGGCGGTTAATGCTTCCCCACGCTGAAACCGGTGCGCCCCAGGAAACTTTAATGACGGATACTGTAGGGTTTATTCATGAATTACCCGCGTCTTTAATGGATGCCTTTCGCGCTACTTTGGAGGAAGTGACAGAGGCAGATGCTTTATTGCATTTAGTGGATTTATCTCATCCCGCTTGGTTAAGTCATATTCGCTCAGTTCGAGATATACTCGCGCAAATGCCTATTACACCAGGACCTGCTTTAGTGGCTTTTAATAAAATTGATCAGGTTAGTAGTGAAACCCTGGCTTTAGCGAGGGAGGAGTTTCCTTTGGCGGTTTTTATTTCTGCTAGTCAGCGTTTAGGTCTGGAAACATTGCGTCAACGGTTATCTCTGCTTATTCAATACGCTGTTGGTAATGATTGATATGTGGGGGTATTTGGGCAACCACGGGGGTAGGGGCAACCACGGGGGTAGGGGCAACCACGGGGGTAGGGGCAACCACGGGGGTAGGGGCAACCACGGGGGTAGGGGCAACCA
>OMJF01000126.1 GCA_900299285.1 Anabaena sp. 54
AGCAAAGTCCACCTGCGTGGACTAAGGAAAAATTAAGGATTTGAAACCTGCGTAGGCAGGTTTTGTCTGTGTAGATGTGATTTCTAATCGCCCTTAGACGTTTAAAACATTCTCTAAGGCTGTTATTTAATAACATAGCTTGAAAAGTCCTCTTCAAATCACCTCTTGGATAAATTAAAACTATTTACTGTTCCTAGACCCACAATTTTTACAAAAGTTAATACTCTGGTTATTTGCAGATAGTTGAAATCAATACATTTATTTATGCTAGTTATCAGTATTTATGATGAAAATTCCTAAATTACCTAAATTATTAGAGGAGATTTGAAAAGTCAGGTTCTTCTGTAAATTTTACAATTTTTTAAAAGTCCTCTGCTTCGGGATATTCAAAATAATAAAATAATAATTTTAAATTTTTCTCAAATAAAACTTTAATTTTTTCTTTATAGTTACTCCCAACTATTGAAAATATTGATAAAATCAGACTTGAGCGGGATTTATTAGTAATAAAAGTAGTTTTTTTTACCCATAAACTGATAATTGTAATACTACAACCTAAAAGAAAAAAATATATATTATTGACATCTAGCACAGTAGGAAACATCAAGGTAGAAAGAAGGTAAAGGTAAAAGGTAAATTTACTTCTTTTTATCTTCTAAATATCTCATCTTGATGTTTCTCTTTTTTTTCAATTTCCAATTTTTAACTTACATCATTCCTGCGCTCCAGCTTGTTTCAATATTTTGCTAATACCTCGATAATTATTAAATTCTGCAATCATTAAAGCTGTATAACCACCCTGATTTTTTAAATTGACATTCGCCCCAAATTGTAGTAATATCGCCACAGCTTGACGATAACCTTCAGCTACAGCCCACATTAAAGCCGTTGCTCCTGAAGAGTTTTGTAGGTTTATATTTGCTCCCTTTGCTAGTAATAATTCAAATATTTCGGGATAATTTGCAGTTATGGCTTTAACTAAAGCGGTTTTACCATCATCTGCTAATTTGTTAATATCTGCACCATAATCAAGTAATAATTTTACTGTTGGGAAATGTCCTTGAGATACTGCTAATGTTAGCGCAACTTCTCCAAAATTTTTCTTTTCCATATCTGCACCGGCAGCCAGCAAAACTGCTACTATATCACTATATCCCTGAAATGCGGCTATTAGTAAAGGTGTATCTCCCAAATGATTTCTAATTTGCACATCTGCCCCTCTTTGTAATAATATTTTGACTACATCAATATATTCCTCCACAACGGCTATATGTAACGCTGTTTCTCCTTCTTTATCTTGGTGATTAATTTCTGCACCTGCGTTTAATAAAGCAGTTATAATATCGCTATTTCCCGTTGCTGTAGCTGCTAATAATGCTGTTTGATGATCAACATTTTTGATGTTAATATCAGCGCCTGATGATATCAATGCTTGTACTATTTCTAAGTACCCTAAATCAGCGGCAATCATTAATACTGTCTCGCCTGCGCAATCTTGACTATTGACAATATTGTTATTTTGTGTTAAGACTTTGACCATGGCCGGATGTTTGTGTTTAACTGCGAGTTTTAATGCGGTATCATTATCTTTGTCGTTAATTTCTGCATCAGCACCCGCATCTAACAAGATTTGTCCAATTTCAATATATCCCTTTAGTGCTGCTATCATTAATGCTGTACTACCATCTTCATTAATAGCATTAACATTTGCTCCTCTAGAGATTAAAAGCTTGACAACATCTATCTGATTAGCACTAGCAGCTAACATTAATGCTGTTAAGTGATATGTTTTTCTGAAAGAGTTAATATTAGCACCAGCATCTAAGAGCGATCGCACAATTTCCGTATAACCTAAATTCGCAGCTAACATCAATGCCGTATTTCCATGATGATCGGACGTATCTAAATTAGCACCATTATTCAGCAGCACGGAGACTTTTTTCATATCCCCACTTTTCACAGCCTTGAGGAATGTGGTATCTTTATTTCCTGTATTTTCTGTCATTCGTTATATCCTATTTAGGTAGATGTATATGAATTATGTTTCACAGTCTAGACGCACAGACGCACAGAGTAGAAGCTTAGGAGCTAAAATGTTTCACTTTCATATCCTAATTCAGTAAGGCGGGAAAATTGCTGAGTCAAGAAAATAAATATCTGCTAAATATGCTAAGTTTTATGAAGATTTAATAAAGGGAAGTAAAAAATATGGCTCTTGAATTGACTCCAACAATAAAATTTTGGCTGAATTTTGCTCACCCAGCTATCATGTGGGTACTATTGGCGCTTTCCCTCTATGCTGCATATTTAGGGTTACAAGTACAGCGTACCAGAAATGCTCAAGGTGAAGAAAAGAAAGAGCTAGTTAAAGGACGATATACTATCAAACACCACCAAATAGGTTCTATCATGTTAGCTTTGATGGTAGCAGGTTCTATTGGTGGTATGGCGGTTACTTACATTAATAATGGTAAATTATTTGTTGGACCCCATCTCCTAGCTGGATTAAGTATGACAGGTTTAATTGCTTTTTCTGCATCTCTGTCTCCTTTTATGCAAAAAGGAGCAAATTGGGCAAGAATGACGCATATATTGTTAAATTTTACTATTTTAGGACTTTTCGCATGGCAAGCGTTCTCTGGTATCGAAATTATCCAGAGAATTTTAACTAATGCTTAGGTTGTCAGTGGTCAGTGGTCAGTGGTCAGTGGTCAATGGTCAGTGGTCAGTGGTCAGTGGTAATGGGTAATTCTGCTCATACATTGTTAATGCGTCTCTATTCATTAACAATGTTTCTTTATTAGTGGAAACGGAATATTCAAAGATTGATAAAAGTCTTTTTTTACCTTGCGTGTGAGACGACGGGAAATTTGATGAACAATTTGATTTAAAATGCGCGAGCCTGTAGACTGAATTAAAGCATGGGGTAATCGCTGAATAAATTTAGGAAAGTGTAACTCAACCACCAAATCTAATTCCCATTCGACCCGTGTAATCCCATCCATACCACCTATTAACCGTGTTAATGATTTATAATCTACCTCATAACCGGGAGCTTGATGATCAGGTAAAGGAATAGTCCGAATGTGGTATCTTCGATCTTGAGAGGCTGATAACTCCAAACCAATCTTGGGTTCTACATCATAACCAAAAGCACCAAATTTACCCACAACTAAAGCATAACTATTTTCACTCAAAGCGTTTACCTTCATAGGTTCTGCACAACGGCTAAACCATGAAGCATGATTATTGAAATAGGCCTCTACCTGATCCAGGCTTGCATATATTTCCATACAATTTTGATAACTCCCATAAAATCTAGTGTGACTTATGTTCTCTTGTGTTAATAAATTACCATTAGCTGGTACGCTTCCATTAATGCTTGAAGTAGACTCTTGTACTCCCAAAGATTGATATTCTCTGTTGTTTGTCACCATAAATTTAAATTTGTTTTTTGTATATCTTCAAGTTTGCTTATTGTTCTATATTAATGATTTTCAAAATGGCTAATGTTATCTTAGTCTACTGAAAGTTTCTCAAATATCATTAAGTCAAAGGAGTTAAATTCTGAAAAGCTTTGAACTAAAAGGTGTAGAAAAACTCATTGCTCCCCTAGCCTCACTTTTGGGATTTGTGTACGTATTTGAGTGGTATATTTATGGGGATATTCAATTATCCCCCGAACCTGTATTTACCAGACAACAGCCTCCTTTAGTTATGCGCGGCGGAGATCCTTATATACGGGCATTAATGCGAACTATCTCTGCCAGTGAAGCCAATAGTAACCGTCCCTACTCTATCTTATATGGTGGTGAACAAGTCCATGATCTGGGTCGTCACCCGGAAAAATGTGTGACTATCGTTACTGGACCGAATATAGGTAACTGTTCCACCGCTGCTGGCCGCTATCAAATTATTAACACAACTTGGCATGAAATTGCCCCCCGCTATCACCCAAAACCTCAACATAAGATATTTTGGACTAACTATAGTTTTGAAGCAGAGTATCAAGATATGGTAGTTTACCGTTGGTTAAATGACTCACGGGTTTGGGGTGTAGATATTCCAGGGTTATTACGTCAGCAAAAACTAAATGACGTTTTCCGAAAACTTTCCCCGACTTGGACAAGTTTAGGATATGGTATAGAAACTAATTCTGTTAGTCGTTCTTTACCTAAAATCTATCAGCAAGTCTTAAAAGAAGAATTACAGCAAAATTGAATAAAGGAAGAGTCGAGTCCTTTGTGTCTTTCTATTCAAAACATTAAATTAATCTACAATGACTTTGCTTTTCGCTTTTACTGATATGGGTGTAATAACTTTGGCATTAATTGGTTTTAGTAATTGTAGCCCATTTAAATTCTGTAAACAGTCCAAAGCAGCTTCCCGAATTATTACCTCTTCTTCCTGACTCAGGAAGATTTGCAAGCATTTTATTACATCTTGTTGTAATGCTGTGTCAAATCGCTGACGGGAAATAAACTTATTAAGTTTACCTACAGCAATTAAACGTTTTAAAGAATCTGTTTCTGTTAAATTGCTTAACAACTTATCAAGATAGTCTTGTTGTTGACTTCCCTGAAAAGTGCATATTTGCCATATCAACAAAATTAAAGTCAATAATGTACCTATACCCTGAATAATAGCACCAGCAGCCAACCAATGACTAGGGGAATCAACCCAAATTGCTGAAGCCATGTAAGTGATCACAGTTGCAACACCACCACTAGCGATAGAATAAGCTAAACGAATGTTAGGATTACTAATTAACCTGCGTATTTCTACCCAGTGTAATTGCCAATTAAATTTCGGTATAAAGTAAGTAAATACCATAATACCAATACCAACAACAAGCGCTAATAATAGTTGCCAATTCCATAACAAAATAGCCACAATTATTGTTAATAAACCCAGGAAAAAACCAGGTTCAGAGAAATGTTTAAAAATCCGCCCTTTTCTGCTTCCTGTCTTGATTTCCGAAATTTGATTAATGAATTGTCTCCAAGAAGACGAAGCCTGTATCACAGTATTTACCCACTTGATTACAAAATTGTCAAAATTATCAACTTATCGTTTTTATACCTTGTTATATCTCAGGATAAAAAATGAAAAATTAACACCTTAAACTTGGCACGAAACGTAAATAATTAATACCATTAATACTGAAATTTCGCCCAGCAGTTTTTTCCGAAAAAAGAGGATGAAATCAGGGAAATTTCACCCCCAACTATAATCTTATCTATCTTGTAACCGAATATCAATTACAGAGGCATTGAAATTATAGTTAAAACCTTCTAATTCAAAAGTCATGCCGATTTTTACCTTGTTATTACCTAGAACCGGTCCATCCTTAGTGACTGTAGCCTTATCTTGTAAAGTTAAGATAAAATCCGTGCTAAAATTATTCTTTCTAGGATCTGGTAATTCCTTCACAGAACCATCTGGTTGAGGAATGGTAAGCATTCTATCTAATTCTTTGATAGATTTAATGCCAATTTGACCATAAGGTTGATTACGGATAATGACATTAGTTTTACCACCATTTGTGAATCCTTGTTTAAATAATTGTTCAGGGTTACGAACATTGAGACCGCGTACTACTAAATCTACCTCAATTGGTACTGTTTTTGCACCCACTTGAGCCACAGAACCGGAAGTACCAGGAAAAATAAAAATACTTACTATTACTAGTAAAATTACTAGTGCAGCCCCTAAGTCTAGGAGATTGATTTTACCAAACAAGCGACCTTTGGAATCTAAAATAGCCATAACCAGTTTTGGATAAATTTCAGTTAAGTTTTCAGCTAGATAATTGATTGTACTAACAAGTCTTTACAAATGATCCACAATCTTGATCTCTAAGCAGGTAAGTGTTATGGTTATGGGATAACTTATCATAATTACAGTAAATTATTTCCATCAACTAAAAATGCAACTTACTCATCTGAACATCCGTCCTCTGATTTTAAATTCTCTGACAAATCTCATGTAACTAGATTATGATTAACTGGCAAGGATTTCGGACAAACTACCGTTTATGGGAACGACGCTGCTTATATCCGTTAATTTCTGTAATTGTTGCCCTGTCTGTGTGTTTTATTACACCATTACCAAGTAAAGCCATAGATTTATTACCGCTTTTATTTCAAGGTGTACAGATATTTAACTTATCTAATATATCCGATCATCAGGAAGTTAATCTTGGTCAACAAATGAATCAGCAATTACAGCAAGAAGTCAAGATCTCTGATAACTCAGAGTTACATGACTATATTAACGAAATAGGTAGACGGTTAGCAGCTAATAGCGATCGCCCCAATATCCCTTATACTTTTCAAGTAGTCGAAGATGCTGCTATTAATGCTTTTGCGACTACTGGTGGTTTTATTTATGTGAATACAGGTTTATTAAAAGCCGCAGATAATGAAGCAGAATTAGCTAGTGTATTAGCACATGAAATGGGTCATATTGAAGGTAAACATTTAATTAAACAAATCCGACAACAAGCAATTACCAATGGAGTTGCTACAATAGCAGGTTTAGATAAAAATAAAGCCGTAGGTATTGGTGTACAACTCGCACTAAATCTTCCTCGAAGTCGCAAAGACGAATTTGATGCTGATAAAAGAGGACTAGCAAACATCACCCGCACCGGTTATGCTCAATCAGCTATGATTTCTTTTATGAAAAAGTTACAGAGTAGTAGTTCCGTACCTACATTTTTAAGTACGCATCCAGGTGCAAGCGATCGTGTTATCTCTCTTCAGCGTCAAATTAATAATCAACCAAGTAATCAAAATAACGGTTTGGATAATTTGGCCTATCAATCTAAAATTAGAGCATTTTTGCAGTAATTTAGGCTTTTTATCTATAACGACGGCTACCTATTAATTCCTTTGGCTCAATTATTGTAATTGCCTCTTTCCATGGTAGAGTGCGTAATGCGTGACTAAACACATTAACCTGATAAACCAACTTATTTGTGATATCTAGTCCAGTTAACCAACCACTACGAGGATGATAAGCACCAGTATCAATATCTATCCAACCCTGTCCCTGGGCTAAATTACCAGGAATAACACCAGGTAAGGTAAAAGTTATAGTATGACCGGCTATAATTGTTTTATCTGGGAAATATGGTTGAGTCATACTGTGAAACTCTCCCCTGATCCAACACAGTTCATTAAGTGTTTGTTCGGACACAGTTTTGTTAGGATTAACACCTGCATGAGTTAACCAAAAATCTCCCAAATCCAGATATGTCGGTAAACTTTCAAACCAATCTATATCCCCTTGGGGAATTTTCCCAGACCGATAACTAGCAATTGTCGCCTGTCCCCCATTATATAACCATCCTTGCATACTGCTTGACTGAGTATTTTTACTAGTCATAATCTCTAATAACATCTGCTCATGATTACCTAGTAAACAAGGGTAGTCATTTTCTTTAACAAACTCTACTACTTCTGCACTTTGGGGACCACGATCAATTAAATCTCCTAAAAAGTATATTTGATCCGTTGATGCGGAATCTATGTGCTTCAGCAGTAACATCAAACCTTGATAGTGTCCATGTACATCACCGATAATAACCCTACGCTGACTAATTTCGCTCATCTGTTGTTAGCCTAAATAAATTAAATAAATTAACTGGGTTTTAACTACGTTCTTGTTTGTCTAGTTTCCTCAAGTAAAGCCTTTTACCTGTTTATTGTATTCCTGTTACTGCAATAACCATAAACCAGTGTAAGTCATTCCCGAATCATCTGGTTGCACCAACAGAAAATATAAACCCGCAGCACTAACCTTCTCATCTGCAAAAGTCGCTAAAATCCATCTATCTGCTAAACTGGCTTCTAAAATCAAACATCTTATAGTTTTGAGATAGTTGTAAGTTGGCACTGTTTGATGATAGAATCACCACAGCAACAGGTAACAGGGAGCAGACAACTAACAAGTGACAAGTGACAACTGACGAATTTCTGTTAAAAATAGTGATATACATAAACTGCATTAAAAATCAGGACTAGGTATATAATGACCTCAGAGCAAGTAATTAGACGTTCCGATATATTAAACACTCAGGTAATTACCCGCGACAACGGTAAGCGGTTAGGTATCGTGAGTCAAGTCTGGGTTGATATAGATCAAAGAGAGGTTGTAGCACTTAGTTTGCGAGACAGTCTTATCTCTATTTCTAGTCTCCCTCGTAATATGTATCTCAACACCATTAACCAAATCGGTGATGTCATCTTAGTTGATAATGAAGATGTCATCGAAGATGTGGAAATAGAGATTCTCAGTAACCTCATGAACTGGGAAGTTATCACAGAAACAGGTGAAGTTTTAGGCAAGGTACGGGGCTTTAAATTTAATGGCGAAACAGGTAAAATATACACTATAGTCATTGCTGCTTTGGGGCTACCCCAAATTCCTGACCAGTTTTTGAGTACCTACGAACTTTCCATAGATGAAGTTGTTAGCACTGGACCGAGTAGATTAATTGTATTTGAAGGTGCTGAAGAAAGAGTTAACCAGTTGACTGTCGGCGTTTTAGAACGGCTAGGTATTGGTAAAGCCCCCTGGGAAAGAGACGCAGAAGAAGAATTTGGTTATACCCCGCCTCGCGCCGTTGCACCGAGTAATCAATTACCCAGCGGTGTTCCTCTGGAAGCACCTCGCCCCAAGGTGCGTATTCCTGAACCAGTAGCCAAAGAAGAGGAATGGACAGAAGACTATGTAGAGGAAGAAAGGCCTCAGCGTCAAGTTATGAAAGCCCGTTCCTATGAGTCAATTCGGTATGAGGAGGAGGAAGAAGATAACTGGAGTGACGCGACGGTCCGTGACCGTTATCAAGAAGCACCTAAATATGAGGCCAAACCTGCTAAAAAGACCTACGCTGACCAGTATGATGACTACGATGATGATTTAGATGGTGATGCTTGGGATGATACACCAAAGCCCGTAAATATCCCGAAAAAGGTCAAGGAACGACAGGTGGAATACGAAGAAGAAGGCGGATATTAAGTTTTGTAAACCCCCTGATACTGGTAGTCAATGGGGTGATTTTTTGTATCGGTTTGTTTCTGTAAAGGTGCATTTTTCTTTGTCGGATTTGGAAAATTGAGCATATCCAAACAGTTAAAACTGTCCCCTGTCCCCTGTTTTCTGTTTTCTGTTAAGAGTTCCCTGTTACAGCTATTTTCAGGTAAATAAACCACAAACCGACCTCTTGTGGCTTTGATTTACTCCCCTTCCCTGGTAGGGAAGGGGCTGGGGGTTAGGTCTAAT
>OMJF01000127.1 GCA_900299285.1 Anabaena sp. 54
GGACTAAGGAAAAATTAAGGATTTGAAACCTGCGTAGGCAGGTTTTGTCTGTGTAGATGTGATTTCTAATCGCCCTTAGACTTTTAAAACATCCTCTAAGATACTACGACATTGCTGATTTTCAAACTCTTACTTTTTCTCCCTTCGCGCCTCTGGGTGAGACAAATTCATATACCCAGAACTTACGTAACTGGCACATTGGTAGGGTGCGTCAGACTGCATAAATCCTGCAAATAAGCAGATTTTTGATATCTGACGCACCTTACAACAGATTTTTTGTGTGACACTTGCGTAAGTCCTAATACCTTCTTTGATTGATTCACCAACGCCGTAAAAAGCTCAGGTAAAAGAATTTCGGTGTTACATAATAGCGGTATGAATTATGTTTCGCGCCAAGACGCAAAGGCGCAAAATTTAAGCGCACATTCCGCAGGTATTTTTAAAGCAGGTATTTTTTAAATTTTTGGGATTATTCAGAACTAGATGATAACATCACCAAGTTCAAAATTTTAACAGACAAAATTCCAACTCTATTCCATATTGCTTATTCCCTGCTATTATTATTAATTTATTGATCCCCGTCCGGGGGGTGACTACCCTGGGCAGATGCTACCCCATCGGGTAATATGACAAAACAAAACCCTAAAACTCACCAACCGCTGTTGACTGCAACGCATGACGAATCAACTGAACAATGGTTTTACATTATTCCTCAGTCTGCTGGTTGAGGCCATGCCCTTTTTACTGTTGGGTGTATTTTTCTCCAGTGTATTACTATCCTTTATTGATGAGAGTAAATTGGTTGAAAAAATGCCTAAAAATCCCCTGCTGGGGGCTTTATTCGGCAGTACAATGGGTCTTTTGTTTCCAGTTTGTGAGTGCGGTAATGTACCTGTGGCCAGGAGACTGTTAATGCAAGGAGTACCTACACCAGTAGCAATGGGCTTTTTATTAGCCGCACCGACAATTAACCCAATTGTGATCTGGTCAACTTGGACTGCATTTCGTGATCAACCAGAAATAGTAGTGTTAAGAGTGGTATTTTCTCTAGCCATTGCTACCATTATTGGTTTTATTTTCAGTTTTCAAGCAGACTTAATTCCCTTTTTGCAACCAAGTATGGCTCGTTACCTGAAATTTAACCCCCCTACTCAACCAAAAACGACACGCGGCGGAAGACAATCTCAATTACAACTGCAACCCAATAGGCCTAGTTTATTGCAATCGGGAACTTATATTCTGGGTGGAACAACGGGAAAACCAAAACGCATAGATGATTATTACAGTGAAGTGGCTGCAATTCCTAACTTTAGTAAACCTTTACCAGAGAAACTCCAGTCTGTATTAGATAATATTGTCCAAGAATTGCGGGAATTAGGCGGAGTTATGGTATTAGGTAGTGCCATAGCTGCTGCTATTCAGGTTTTAGCCCCCCGTGAACTCATTCTCAGTCTGGGAGCAGGTCCTGTTAGCTCGATTTTAGCCATGTTAGTATTAGCAGGTGTTGTATCAATATGTTCTACTGTTGATTCCTTCTTTGCTTTATCTTTTGCTTCCACTTTTACCAGTGGGTCATTATTGGCGTTTTTAGTGTTTGGACCGATGATTGATATTAAAGGTATTGGTTTAATGTTATCTATTTTTAAGCCGAAAGCCCTGATCTATCTTTTTTTATTAGCTGGACAATTAACTCTGTTATTCACTTTATTCATGAATTTGCACGTTATTTGAGATCATGGGACTTACGCACGCTGGAGAAGGGCTTTTTTCTTTGGTGTCTTCTGCTTCTCTCACTAGGGTTACTAGGCGTTGGTGCGGCTTTCGCTGGTTTCGATATGTGGTTGATTATTCTGTAATTTGTGCGTAAGTAATTAAGTATTATCACTTCACCTATTACTGATAAAATGTCAAATTCTCAAATCAAAGCCTCAAATAAATTCATACCCTGGTTAGATGTGGTCGCTATTGCAGCTTGGGGTATTTTAATGTTGAAATACTGGCTAACAGGTAAACTGTATTTGTTAATTCACCCTGATTACTTTTGGTTAGCTATTGTCGGTGGTATAGGTTTATTAATTATCGGTTTTTTTAAAGGGTTACAACTGTGGAAAAACCGCCGCCAAGCAGATAAGGCTAATGATTTACATATTAATGTATTTCCCCCCGGCTGGGGTAGTTTCCTGCTATTAACAACCGCAATTCTAGGGTTAATCATTACACCCCGTGCTTTTGCTAGTCAAACGGCATTAGATCGCGGTGTGACAGAATTAATTGGTGCAACTCGTGTCCAACCCCAAGCATTTCGCGCTCAGGTTCGTCCAGAGGAGCGATCGCTTGTAGACTGGGTGAGAACACTAAATGTATATCCTGAACCGGACGCATATACGGGACAAAAGGTAAAGGTGCAGGGATTTGTGATTCACCAACCTAATGTTAGTCAAGAATATATATTTTTAGCCCGATTTATCCTCACTTGTTGTGCCGCAGATGCTTATCCAGTAGGATTACCAGTGCAATTACCAACCTCCTCTCGTCAACAATACCCACCTGATACATGGTTAGAAGTGGAAGGACAAATGACAACTCAAACTATTGGGGAGAAACGTCAATTAACTATCGCGGCCAATTCTCTGAAAAAAATTCCCCAACCTCAAAATCCTTACAGTTATTAATCAGGAGTAGATAATCCCTTTAACTTTTGCTTGTGCTTCTTAAATATACAAAAGATAGCCAATCTAAAATCTAAAATCTAAAATCTAAAATCCAAAATCCAAAATCCAAAATCCAAAATCCAAAATCCAAAATCCAAAATCCAAAATCCAAAATCCAAAATCCAAAATTGTTAGATGAGCAGATCTTATAAATTTATTCAACCATTAGACGGAATTGCGATCGCCCTGATGCTACTATTAAGTATGCTGATATGGTTAATCATCTGGAAAGGTGATGTTGTCAAACCTATTGTCCGCAATTTTACCTGGGAAAAACAACAAATTGGGGCAGATGATGTTTCATTTTCTCTGAATTTTAGTCGGCCTATGGATATCAAAAGTGTGGAGGAAAATCTGAAAATAGATCCACCTTTGGCTGGTAAAATTAGTTGGGCGGGAAGAAGAATGGTGTATACACTGCTCACACCAGCCCCCTATGGCACAACTTACCAAGTTAAATTAGAAAAAGGTAGAGATAAATATTCCCAAGCAGAAGGAAAAAACCGGGTTATGCAGCCTTTTAATGGTAGTTTTACCACCCGCGATCGCGTTATCCTTTATATTGGAGCTAATCAGGAATTTCCGGGACAGTTGGTACTTTATAATTTGACCAGAGAACAAAAAAACGTTCTTACCCCTAAAGACTTAATTGTTATGGATTTTGAGCCGTTCCCTAATGGTGAAAAAATTGTGTTTTCTGCTCGTTCTTCTCAAAATCCTGACCTTCTTTCAGCCCAAATTTATACTGTTACTACGGGTATTTCTAGTCAAGTTGGTAAGGAGGCAAAAGCAGCAGGTAAAATTGACCTGATTTTGGATAACAAAGAATATCAAAATCTGAAATTTGACCTTTCAGGAGACGGAAAAACTATTGTTATTCAAAGAGGTAAACGGGATAACCCTGGTGATTTTGCTCTCTGGTATTTACCTACTAGCAATGATATTTATTCAGAAAAACCTATCCCAAAACGCTTACAAGGGCAACCGGGTGGAGATTTTTTGATTACACCAGATAGCAAAGCTGTAGCAGTTTCCCAAGGTCAGGGAACAGCAATTGTTTCTTTAGAGGGTAATAGCAACAAACCCCTAGATTTTCTGCCCCAATTTGGCTTAGTACAGGCCTTTTCTAAAGATGGCTCTCAAGCGGCAATGGTCAAATTTAATACTGATTATACGCGAGATTTGTTTTTGGTTACGAATCAAGGTGTACAAAAGCAATTATTAAAGACTAAAGGCTCTATTCTGAGTTGTCAGTTTGATCCTGCGTCCCCCACTCTTTACTGCTTACTAACACAACTTATTTCTCAGGAACAATATCTCGAACAGCCTTATTTAGTCGCCATTGATTTGAAAACAGGAACGCAAAAACCACTACTACTGTTACCCGCTGCTCAACGCAATGTCCAAACCAGTTTAGCACCTGATGGTTTAGGCTTATTATTTGACCAAGTGATTCCCATCAGCAATAATACCACACCATTACCCGCAAATACCTTAAAAACTGAGGATGGTGAACCGATTGCTAGTAGTAGTCTTTGGTTGATGCCCTTGCTACCCATCAATGATAATACTAATATTGATATTAAACCAGAACAATTACCCCTCGTCGGCTTTCATCCCCATTGGCTACCTTAATTAATTGACAACTGACAATTTTTGTTGGTGTCAATAAATGATATCGGTTAGGTATTTGTGGATCATAACCATAGTAATTATAACAAATTTACCTCCCATTAGCCTTCGAGAACGCGACGCTATCGGCCAAGCACAGATGATCAACACGAAACCGTAGTTATGGCAAAATTGGAAGACAGCAACCAACAGGACTTGATTGCAGAAATTGACATTGATCAACACACACAGGTCAATTTAGAATTTCAGCAACTACTAAATTTAAACACAGAATTACGCACAGCTAATGATGATTTATACTCTCAAGTAGAGCAGTTAAAAACGGAATTAGCTGAAGCAGAAAAAATTTTGCAATGGCAGAAAACACGCTCTAGTGTTACTGAGTCCATGTTTAAACAACAATCTCAAGAACTTTCCGCTGCGGGGGAGCAAATTCAGTCTCTATATCAACAGTTAGAAATATATGTACAAACGGTTCAACGTCAGGAAGTCTCTATAGAAAGTTATAAATCCCTTATGGAAATTAGCCAACAACGTTTAGCGCGTTTGGAACGGGAATGTTCTTTGCTACAAAATAATTATGGTGAACAGTCCCAGCAGCTATTACAGTGGGAAAATACTTGTCGTGAATTGCGGGCTAGACTTATGCGTCAACAACGACAGACTTTACAATTTAAGTCGGCTTTGGAAAAATGTCTGGATACGCCAATTCCGGGTGATGGGATTTATGCAGAGGGTGATGTTCACCACCCATACAATGTTATTCACAAACAAAGTAGATTCTCTAGAAAAGCTCGATCTTTATTCCCCAACACCCAACCTATTCAACCTTGGTCTGGAGTTACAGATTCTCTGAGCGGTTCTGATTATATACATAATTCCCCGATGCCACCAACAACAACTATTTCTGATTCTGATGACTATACCCAGGATCAAGAACCATTCATCTCCCAGCCCATAACGGATAAAATAGAAACTGTAGCTACTTCTCAAATATTACCCGAAACTCTGCCACAGGATGATATCACCCATCAGCTTTTTACTACTCCATTACCTCAAGTAATTTCTCAAGCAACAGCAAGAGAGGTAAATATTCATCATCCTGATGAAGATGATACATTTATTTGGGACAATTTGGTGTTGAATCTGGAAAATAATCCACAAACAGAAATAGCAATTAAACGGGATGTAGAGCTAGAAGTTCCCTATACTACTAATGGAAACCATGAACAGGAAAATTTGCTATTATCACCAACACCAGAATTACCAATGAATTCTACAGAGGTGGAAATGGCAGATTATTGGTTAGATGTTGTAGATGATGAATCTTTGGATCATAATACATCCGATACATCTGAAAATAAATCACCTTCACCATTGATTTATCCCCAAGGATCATCCAAGGGACGGAGATCTTTAGCCTCCGTAGAATTACCGAATTTTCGACCCAAACCTAAGTAATTTGTGAAGAGTTTATCAGAAAACGCCGTAATACTCCATCCCTCTACAGGGCAGGGGGTTTTCATTCTCCAAAATTGTGATGCCTACGGCGAGCGAAGCTATCGCCAACTGCATATATTTATTACCCCCCGGCGTTGCCGTCCCCCCTTGCAAGGGGGGACTACAGGGGGGTATTTTTGTGTGCATCTTCATACAGAATTGGTTTAACCCACAAAAATTAATTCAATATTACATAAATTATCTATGTGGGATGGGCTTCTAGCCCGTCCGTTGCCGTAGACTACAGGGGGGTATTTTTGTGTGCATCTTCATACAGAATTGGTTTAACCCACAAAAATTAATTCAATATTTTTTATGATTAAAAACTTTTTCATAACAATCCTGTTTCCATTCAATTAATGTCCCCAGCGAGTGGGGACTATCAAAAAAAAAAGGATAAGAACGATGACTCAACAACAAGTTTCCATTCAATTAATGTCCCCAGCGAGTGGGGACCGAAGTCCGACCCGAAGGATGGCCTTCTTTGCCAGGTTTCCATTCAATTAATGTCCCCAGCGAGTGGGGACTACTGAAGGAATTAAGAAAGCCGCATCCTTGTTAAGGTTTCCATTCAATTAATGTCCCCAGCGAGTGGGGACATTATCAAATAGGAAACTTGACGTTAATACCCGATTCTTGTTTCCATTCAATTAATGTCCCCAGCGAGTGGGGACTCTATTAGTTGGACAAAACCTGGGGATGATAAATTTGTTTCCATTCAATTAATGTCCCCAGCGAGTGGGGACTCCAATTATCTCCATCAGCCTAGGCTGCGACGCAATCTAGTTTCCATTCAATTAATGTCCCCAGCGAGTGGGGACTCCTGCCCTGCGTGAATCGTCTTCGTGTCGAAGCGCATGGCCGTTTCCATTCAATTAATGTCCCCAGCGAGTGGGGACCAATTCAAAGGAATAAAAGAAGGCAAGGCGAAAGAGTCCTGTTTCCATTCAATTAATGTCCCCAGCGAGTGGGGACCCCTCAATTTTAAACCCTTACCCAGCAAGGTGTCCAGAGGCAGTTCCCAAAGGTCAGAAAAAAAAGTGTTAAAACCACCAACCCACAGCAGGAAAAAACCCCCAAAACCCTTACACAGCAAGGGAACGAAGTTCGCAACGAAAAAATCAACATTACAGCCATTTTACCTGACCTTCGGAAAAACTAAGTAGGTGAACAGAAAAAACCGACATAAGTAACGAAAAGTAAAGTTGCCTAAA